>JAFEDG010000014.1 GCA_018241745.1 Pseudomonadota bacterium | reverse complement strand
GGTCGTGCGACCCCGGTTGGCCGACTTTGCGGCCGAGCGGCTCGCCGTCTTGGCGGTCTTGCGGCCCTTGGTCGTCCGCTTGGCGGTCTTGCGCGTGGACTTCGTCGCCGAGGATTTACGCGCCGACTTGCGTGACGCCTTCTTGGTCGAGCGCTTCGATGATTTTGCCGTAGCCATGCTGGACCTCCACGTTACAAGCGACCCATCAGCAGCAACACGACGACCACGATCAGGATGAGACCGCCGATGCCACTCGGGTAGTACCCCCACCCGCGGCTGTAGGGCCATGAGGGCAGCGCACCAATGATGATGAGGATCAGAAGGATCAGCAGTATCGGCCCTAGGGACATGCCATTCTCCGTTTGTCTGCACATGAGCCTACGGAGCGTGCCGCGCGGGAGGCATCAGCGGAACGCGCATGTCCATGTAGGCACAAAGCGCATGGGAGAACGCAGCGTAGCGGCACCGCGCGGACGATCGACCCGCAGGGGGCGTTTGCCGGTGGGAGAGGCGGTACCGGTACGGACTGGGACCCCGTGTCTCCAGTACGTACAGAGGGGAACTGGCGGAGAGTGAGGGATTCGAACCCCCGATAGGTTGCCCTATACCTGATTTCGAGTCAGGCGCCTTCGACCACTCGGCCAACTCTCCGCGGGACGCGCATTTTACCACGCCATGACTCCTTTTCCCTTGGGTTGCGAGTCCGCGGCCGCCATCTGCGAAGGTGCAAATGCCCCGCAAATGTCTGCTGGGGCTGCCTGCTATCCTAGGTAACGCCTCACCGCCACCCCCATCCGTGACCGCCACCCGCATCATTCCCGTCGTCGACGCCCGCGCCGTGCCCACGGGGCGCACGGTGGCACCCGCGCGGGACGCGGACCTCGCGGTGCTGCCGTGGCACGACCGGCTGCAGCGTCCACTGCGGGATCTGCGGATCTCGGTTACCGACCGCTGCAATTTCCGCTGTGTCTACTGCATGCCCAAGGACGTGTTCGACGCGGACCACGTCTACCTGCCGCACGGCGACCTGCTGTCGTTCGAGGAAATCGCGCGCGTCGCGCGCATCTTCGTCGACGCGGGCGTCGAGAAGATCCGGCTGACCGGCGGCGAGCCGTTGCTGCGGCGGCATATCGAGCGCCTCGTCGAGATGCTCGCCAAGCTGCCCGTGGACCTCACGCTGACGACCAACGGCGCGCTGCTCGCGCGCAAAGCCCAGGCACTGCGCGATGCCGGCCTTGCGCGCGTGACCGTAAGCCTCGACGCGCTGGATGACCCGACGTTCCGCCGGATGAACGACGTCGACTTCCCGGTGCAGGACGTGCTGGACGGCATCGACGCGGCCGCCGCGGCGGGCCTCGCGCCGATCAAGGTCAACGCGGTGATCCGCCGCGGCTGGAACGAGCATGCGGTCACGCAGATGGCGGGGTACTTCCGCCACAGCGGCCACGTCGTGCGCTTCATCGAGTACATGGATGTCGGCGCCACCAACGGCTGGCGGATGGACGACGTCGTGCCGGCGCGCGAGATGATCGCGGCTATCGATGCGCAATGGCCGCTGGAACCCGTCGCGGCGCATTACGAAGGCGAAGTGGCGCAGCGCTGGCGCTATCGCGACGGCGCCGGCGAAGTCGGCGTCATCGCGTCGGTCACGCAGGCGTTCTGCCGCGATTGCACGCGCGCCCGGCTGTCCACCGACGGCAAGCTGTACACGTGCCTGTTCGCCACCTCCGGGCATGACCTGCGCGGCCCGCTGCGTGCCGGCGCGGACGACGCCGCGCTGCGCGCGGCAATCGGCTCGCTCTGGCTCGCGCGCGACGACCGCTACTCCGAAGTGCGGACCGCGGCCACAGCGCGCGCGCCCAAGGTCGAGATGAGCTACATCGGCGGCTGACGCCGGCCGTTTCGCGTCCCATGTCGATCGCCGCTGCAGACATCACCGCCGTCGTGCTCGCCGGCGGGCAGGGCCGCCGCATGGATGGCGTCGACAAGGGCCTCGTGCTGCTCGACGGCGCGCCGCTCGTCGAGCACGTCGTCGCCCGCATCGCGCCGCAGGTCGGCGCGATCGTCGTCAACGCCAATCGCAACGCGGAGCGCTATCGTGCGCTGGGCTACGACGTCGTTGCCGACGCGTTGCCCGGTTATGCGGGTCCGCTGGCCGGCATCGCCGCGGCACTGGCCGTCGCGCAGACGCCCTACGTGCTCTCGGTCCCCTGCGACACGCCAGGCCTGCCCGACGACCTCGTGCCGCGCCTCGCGCATGCACTCGACCTGCACGACAGCGCGATCATCGCAGTGGCGCGCACCGGCGCGCAGTTGCAGCCGGTGGTTGCGCTGATGCAACGCGCCGTCGGTCCCGCGCTGGCCACGTTCCTGGCTGGCGGCGGCCGCAAGGTGGATGCGTGGCATGCGACACTGCCCGCCGTGCACGTCGACTTCGCCGACGAAGCCGACGCGTTTACCAATCTCAACACTCGCGCCGACGTGGCCGCGAGCGCCGCGCACGCACGGCGCAGTCGCTGACGACGGCGGATGCCGGATACGGAGTTCCCGATGGCCGACTCGATGCTGCGCGACCTGTCCTGCGAAGACGACTACGATCCCGATTCGATGCCGGTGGATCGTGCGCGCGAGCTGATCCGGCGCTATCTGACGCCGCTCAAGGCGACGGAACGCGTCGGCGTGCGCGCCGCGCTGGGTCGCGTCCTCGCGCACGACGTGGTCTCTCCTGCCGACATCCCGGCGCACGACAACTCGGCGATGGACGGCTGGGCGATCCGCTTCGCGGATCTCGCGCCGCTGCGCGAGACGCGGCTCACGCGGATCGGCGAAGTATTCGCGGGCCGCCCGTTCACGGGCGTCGTCGGTCCCGCGCAGGCTGTGCGTATCTTCACCGGCGGCGTGATGCCGCGTGGTGCGGACACCGTGGTGATGCAGGAGCGCGCGAAGGACGACGGCGCGACGGTGGTCATCGCACAGGGCGCGGTGACGAAGCAGGGTCAGAACCGGCGCGCGGCGGGCGAGGACATCCGCGCCGGCGCGACCGTGTTTCCGCGCGGCCAGGCATTACGCCCCGCGGAAGTGGGCGTGCTCGCGTCGCTGGGCATCGCCGAAGTGGACGTGTTCCGCAAGTTGCGTGTCGCGTTCTTCTCGACCGGCGACGAGCTGATGCCGCTCGGCACCGTGCTCGGCGAAGGCCAGATCTACGACAGCAACCGGTACACGGTGCACGCGATGCTGACGCGCCTGGGCTGCGAGCCGCTCGACATGGGCGTCATCCGCGACGATCCCGCCGCGCTGGAATCCGCATTCACGCTGGCCGCCGCCAACGCCGACGCGGTGATCACGACGGGTGGCGTGTCGGTCGGCGAGGCGGACCACGTGAAGGCGCTGCTGGCGCGCTTGGGCGAGGTGGTGTTCTGGAAGATCGCGATGAAGCCGGGACGGCCCCTCGCGTATGGCCGCGTCGGCGGCGCGCATTTCTTCGGGCTGCCGGGGAACCCGGTCAGCGCGATGGTGACGTTCTACCAGTTCGTCCGCGATGCGCTGCTCGTGCTGCAGGGACTTCGCGAGGTGCCGGCGATCCCCACGTTCAAGGCAACGCTGACGTCACCGATTCGCAAGGCTCCCGGCCGCACCGAATTCCAGCGCGCCCGGTTCTCGCGCGACGCGGACGGCAGCTACACGGTACGCACGACCGGCGAGCAGGGATCAGGAATCCTGACGTCGATGGCCTACGCCAACGCGTTCATCGTGCTCGGCACCGACGTGGGAGATGTCCCCGCCGGTGCCGTCGTCGACGTTCAGCCCCTCGACGGGCTGACCTGACCGACCAGCACGTTGCCGTGGCCGCGCTCGGCCACAGGCGCCGTCGCGTCGGCTTCCGCGACCAGCGCGTCGAGCGCATGCGGCGCGCGCATCCACGCGAACACCGTGATCGCGACACCGGCGACGAGCGCCGCCAGCGCCTGCGCGCCGGTGAGGCTCGCGTCGTGGGCGAGCAACGCGCGGAGCGCGATCGCAGCCACCATCGCGCCGGCAAACCCGGTCGCGAGGTAGAAGTTGCATTTCAGCATCGCCCACAGTGCGTGCGCGGGCACTTGCCGGCGCGACGCCATCGCTTGCGTGAGGACGTCGCTGTCACGTTCGAGGTTCATGGTCGTCTCCCTGGCGGACTGACGCGTCAGAACAGGCTGGAACCGGGACGCTCGACGGCGCGCATCTCGGCTTCCAGCTCGTAGATGTTCCCTGCGGCGGCAAGGCGGCGTTCGACCATCGCCTGGCGCGACTTCCAGAACCAGTGGTCCAGGCGGTCGAGCCAGCCGCGGCGGGCGGTGGCCGGCGTGCCGGCGGCGAGGTCGGCGTCGGCGGCGCCCGGGGCCAGGCTGGACGCGTTGGCGGCGACGACGGACCTGCGGTCGGCGCGCGCGACCGGGGCGACGGCCAGCGGCGGAACTTCACGCCGGGCTTCGCGCAGCGTGTTGCCCGGGCCGGCGGACAGCGCCTCGGAAAGGATCGAAAAGTAGGCGCTCCAGGCGTCCACGGGTTGTACATTGCGCATGGCAGTCTCCGGTTCGGTGACGGTTGGCGAAGCACTTGTGATGCATCGCACAATCGCAAGATAGACGCCCTAAGCGTTTATTTCTAATCATAGTTTTGGATGTGGCCGATAGGCGCCAGCAATCCGCGGCCGCAGGTATTGTTGCGTTGCAATAATTCGGCTATACTTCAAGGGCTTATGGAGCTCTACCAATTGCGCGGCTTTGCCGCCGTGGCCGAGCTCGAACACCTCACGCGCGCCGCCGACAAGCTGCACGTGAGCCAGCCTGCGCTATCCGCGCAGATCAAGGCGTTGGAAGACGAGCTGGGCGTGCCGTTGTTCGAGCGTGGCGCGGGAGGCATGCACCTGACCCCGGCGGGCAAGCGCCTGTTGCCGGAGGCGCAGGCTGTCATCGCCGCTGCCAAGACGCTGCGCAACACCGCCGCCTCGCTCAAAGGCGCGGTCAGCGGCGAGGTCAAGGTCGGCACGCTGGCAGACCCCGATTTCGTGCGCCTGCCCGCATTGCTCGCCGCCGCCGTCGAGCGCTATCCGACGCTCGAGATCCAGCTGCGGCACGAAATGTCCGGCGATGCCTTCGACAAGGTGCGCAACGGCACGCTCGACGCGAGCTTCTATTACGGCTCGCGGACGCACCCGTCCGTGGCCAGCATCGCGCTGCGCGGCTTCGCGTACCGGATCGTCGCCCCGGCGGCGTGGGCGGACCGCATCGCGGGCGCCAACTTCCACGACATCGCGGTGCTGCCGTGGATCATGACGCCTCCTACCAGCTCGCATCGCGCGCTGGCACGCGACCTCTTCGACCAGCACGGCGTCGAGCCGGCGACGGTGGTCGAGGCCGATCACGAGGTCGTCATCCGCTCGCTGGTCGTCGGCGGCCTGGGGCTTGCCCTGATGCGGGAGGACGTCGCCGCGGCGATGGCGGAAGCCGGTGACGTCGCCATCTGGGACGGTACGCGGTTGACGACGACGCTCCAGTTCCTGGTGCCGCGCGAGCGCATCGGGGAACCCGCGATCCAGGCGCTGCTCGACATCGTCCACGACGTGTGGCCGCAGGCGGCGATGCCGCGCGCGGCCTGACCGCGTCCAGGTGTAAGGTTCCGGGCATGGACGCCGTCAGATGAGCGTCACGCCGGCGCGTTCGCCGGCCTCGAAAGGAATCTTCGTGAATCGACGCATGCTGATCAAGCTGGGAGCGCTGTTGCCGGTGGCCGGATTCGGCTCCGCGCGCGCCGCCACCGGCACCGCCCCCACGCTCGCGACGGTCGAGTCGTGGCGCACCGACTGGAAGCAGTACCTCAATCCGAAGGCCGACATCGCGGCCAGCGCCAAGCCGCCGCTCGAGCTCTCCGACGCAGAATGGGAAAAGCGGCTGACCCCGCAGGCTTACCGCGTGTTGCGGCAGTCCGGTACCGAATACCCGGGCACGAGCCCGCTCAATCACGAGACGCGCAAGGGCGTCTACGTCTGCGCCGGCTGCTCGCTGCCGTCGTTCACGTCGCCGATGAAGTTCGACAGCGGCACGGGATGGCCCAGCTTCGTCACGTCGATCCCCGACGCCTACGAGATGGGGCGTGGCAGCAAGTCCGTGTTCGTCGGCCTCGAAGTGCACTGCGCCAAGTGCGGCGGCCACCACGGCCACATCTTCGACGACGGCCCCAAGCCGACCGGCGACCGCTGGTGCATCAACGGCGTGGCGCTGCGCTTCATTCCCTACGCGTGAACGCGGTCGCGGTGGCACATGCGCGCCACCGCGTCGCCCCGCTCGCTAGTCGACGTGCACGTTGCCTGCGGCGACGACCTTCTTCCACTTGGCGACGTCGCTCGCGATGCGGGCCGCATAGGCGTCAGGCGTGCCTGTCGCGGCCGTCGCGCCGAGGTTCTTCAACACGGTGGCCATCTCCGGAGACGCGACGATCTTGTTGATCTCCGCGTTGAGCCGGTCGATCACCGCTTTCGGCGTGCCGGCGGGCGCGAACATGCCGAACCACGCCACGGTCTCGAAGCCGGGCAGCGTGTCCGCGATCGGCGGCACGTCGGGCAGTTCCGGCGAGCGCGTCAGTGTCGTGACCCCCAGCGCACGCACGGTGCCCGCCTTGATCTGCGCAAGCGTCGGCGGCAGGTTGCCGATGAACACCTGCGCATCGTCGGCGATGACCGCGGCCACCGCGGGGCCGGCGCCCTTGTACGGGATGTGCGTCATCTGCACGCCGGACATCATCTTGAACAGCTCGGCCGACAGGTGCGCCGAGCTCCCGTTGCCCCCCGACGCGTAGTTGAGCGCGTTCGGATGCGCCTTGGCATAGGCGATGAACTCGGCCACCGTCTTCGCGGGAACCTTCGGATTGACGACCATCACGTTGGGCGTCGTGCAGATGAGCCCGACGGGCGCGAAGTCGCGCACCGGGTCGTAGCTCAGCGTCTTGTAGAGCGCCGCGTTGATCGCATGCGAGCCGGCGTTGCCCAGGATCAGCGTGTAGCCATCGGCGGCTGCGTGCGCGGCGTATTCCGAGCCGACGACCCCACCGGCACCCGGCTTGTTCTCGACGACGACGGACGTGCCGAGCGCGGTGCCCAACGGGCCCGCAAGCGCGCGCGCCATCAGGTCCGATCCGTCGCCAGGCGGCGACGGCACGATGATGCGGATCGGCCGGTCCGGCCACGCGGCATGCGCGATCGTTGCGCCGAATGCGAGAACCGCCCACGCGCATGCCAGCGCGCAACGCCTGAAACCTTGCGACATCGATGCTCCTCCTTGCGGCTGTTGTGGGATGGACGTCAGCGCCGCACGGCGGATACTACCCCGGGCACGTCGGCCAGGTACGCAAGCGCGCGCTTGAGCGCGGGCAGGCCGGGCACCTCGACGGTGAACGCCATTCGCGACTGCAGGTTGCGCGTCATCGTCTTGGCCGCCGTCACGTTGATCTTCTCGCGTGACAGGATTTCCGAGATGTCACGCAGCAAGCCCTGGCGGTCCATCGCCTCGACGACGATGTCGACGGCGAACATCTCGTCGCGCGCCGATCCCCAGTTGGCCTCGATCAGCCGCTCGGGCTGCGACGCCTTGATCCGCGCCACGTTGCTGCACGCGGCCCGGTGGATCGTCACGCCCTTGCCGCGCGTGATGAAGCCGACGATCGGATCGGGCGGCGCCGGCTTGCAGCAGCGTGCGAGCCCGGTCATCAGCCGGTCGACGCCGACGACGAGGATGCCGCTGCCCGTGCCCGCGGCGCGGCTCTTCTTCATCTCGACGGCGTCGTCGGCCGGCGCATCCGCCGCCGGTGCCGCGGCGGGCTGCGCCACGCCCATGATCGCGGACTGCACGGCCTTGCTGTTGATGTCGTCGCGCGCATAGGCGGCGAAGAAGTCATCCGCCTTGTCGAAGCCGGCCTTGGCCGCGACCGCGTCGAGCTTCAGCGCCGTCTGGCCGAGGCGCGCGAGGTCGCGCTCCACCATCGCGCGTCCCTGCGCGATCGTCTCGTCGAGTTGCTGCGCCTTGAACCATTGGCGGACCTTGGCGCGTGCGCGGTGGCTGGCGACATAGCCGAGTTCCGGATTCAGCCAGTCGCGCGACGGACCACCCTGCTTCACCGTCACCACCTCGACCTGCTGGCCGTTGTCGAGCTTGTAGTCGAGGGGCACCATCTGCCCGTCGACGCGCGCGCCCCGGCAGCGGTGGCCGAGGTTCGTGTGCACCGCGTAGGCAAAGTCCACCGGGGTCGACCCGCGTGGCAGGTCGATGACCTTGCCCTGCGGCGTCAGCACGTAGATCGAGTCGGTGAACAGCGTGCTCTTGAACGCGGACAGCACGTCGCCGGTATCCGCGACGGCGTCCTTCCACGCGAGGATCTGGCGCAGCCACCCGATCTTCTCGTCGAAGCCCGGGTCGCGTGCCGCGCTTCCACCTTCCTTGTAGCGCCAATGGGCGGCGACGCCGAACTCGGAGTGCTGGTGCATCTCGCGCGTGCGGATCTGCACCTCGAGCGCCTTGTCGCCGGGCCCGATCACCGCGGTGTGCAGCGAGCGGTAGTCGTTGGCCTTGGGTCGCGCGATGTAGTCGTCGAATTCCTGCGCCAGCGGCGTCCACAGGTGGTGCACGATGCCGAGCGCGGCGTAGCAGTCCTTGACCTCGTCGACGAGCACGCGCACGGCGCGGATGTCGTACAGCGCATCGATGCCCGCCTGCTTGCGCTGCATCTTCTTCCAGATGCTGTGGATGTGCTTGGGACGGCCGGTGATCTCGACGCGCAGGCCCGCCGCCTGCAGCTCGCGTTCCAGCGTCGCGACCACGTCGTTGATGTACTGCTCGCGGTCGAGCCGCCGCTCGTCGAGCAGCCTGGCGATGCGCTTGTACGTGGCGGG
Source organism: Pseudomonadota bacterium (assembly GCA_018241745.1). Taxonomy (GTDB): domain Bacteria; phylum Pseudomonadota; class Gammaproteobacteria; order Burkholderiales; family Casimicrobiaceae; genus VBCG01. Next base: position 23,310 of record JAFEDG010000014.1, on the reverse strand, counting down.
TTCCAGCGCGCGCAGGCTCAAGTCCTCGAGCTCCCACTTCAGCTGCCACACGCCAAGGCGGTTGGCGAGGGGCGCAAACAGGTCGACGACCTCCTGCGCGGCCTCGCGGCGGCGCTCGGCATCGCCCCCCATCAGATAGCGCAACGCCTGCGTGCGCTCGGCGAGCTTCAGGAGCACGACGCGGATGTCCTCCACCATCGCGAGCAGCATCTTGCGCAGCTTCTCCGCCTGCGCCTCGCGCTCGGCGGGACTCGCGGCGAGTGGCGCCGTGCGGATCTCGTCCATCCGCGCGACGCCGCCGACGAGCGTGGCGACGTCGGCACCGAAGCGCGCCGTCACGTCCTCGCTGTCGAAGGCACCGAGCTGGGGCAGCGGCATCAGCAGTGCCGCACGGATCGAGGCCGGATCGAGCTTCAGTGCCGCGACGATCGTCGCCGTGCCGAGCGCACGGTCGACGGCACGCTCGCCGTCGATCACCGTGGCGTCGGCCACCGTGTCGCGCAGGTAGTCCACGGCCGCGTCGAACGACGCGACGTCCGCGTCCGCGTAGGTTTCGCGCAAGCTGTCGCGCCACGCGGCCATCGCGTGCGGCGCGTTGACGACCGGCGCTGCAGTGACGACGGCAACCATGGTCGAATTATAGGCGGGCGCCGGTGCGACGATCGCGTGCCGGGCGCATAAGCTTAGTCCGCCTCACATGGGGCCTGAACTCATACACGCAACGCTGCGAGGCGTGCACGAGCAAGGCCCGGAAGGGCGAGCAAGGCGACGGAATCGCGAGGTGCGGCGATGCGCGGCGGCGTGGCGCTTGCGTGCGCCTCACGAGGGGTAATGGCCGCGAGGCCATTACCGGAGTGCGAAGCACGCACGCGCCACCCCGGCGCGCATCGCCCCCCCAACCTCTGATCTCAGAGCCCCTGCCCCCCCGCCCGCGCGACCGCCTCGGCAATCGCCTGCGCATGCGTCTCCGCGAGCTCGGCCTTGCTGGCCTCGACCATCACGCGCAGCACGGGCTCCGTACCGGACGGCCGCAGCAGGATGCGTCCCGCAGTGCCAAGTGCACGCGAAGCGTGCTGCTCGGCGTCGCGGATCGCCGCGTCGGCACGCCAATCGAAGCCGCGTCGCATCGGCACATTGATGAGCCGCTGCGGGAACAGCGCCAGCGCGTGCGTCGCGTCGCCGAGCGTGACCTGCTGCTCGATCAGCGCGCACAGCACGGCGAGCGCGGCGATGATCGCATCGCCCGTCGAATGACGGTCGAGGCACAGGATGTGGCCCGAATTCTCGCCACCGAGGCGCCACCCGCGCTCGACGAGCTGCTCCAGCACGTAGCGGTCACCCACCTGCGCGCGCGCGAGCGGTATGCCGAGGCGCGCGAGCGCCTGCTCGAAGCCCAGGTTGCTCATCAGCGTGCCGACGACGCCGCCGTGCAGCGCGCCGCGCCGCTGGTAGTCGCGCGCGAGCACGTACAGCAACGCATCGCCGTCGTAGACGCGGCCTTTCGCGTCGACCATCATCAGCCGGTCCCCATCGCCGTCGAGCGCGATGCCGACATCCGCCTTGTGCGCGATCACCTCGCGCGCGAGGTTGGCCGGCGCCGTGGCGCCGACGCCGGCGTTGATGTTGAGGCCGTCGGGTGTATCGGCGACGGCGACGACGTCGGCGCCCAGCTCGCGCAGCACGGCGGGCGCGACGTGATAGCCCGCGCCGTTGGCGCAGTCGACGACGATGCGCAGGCCCTTCAAGTCGCGGTCGCCCGGAAACGTGCTCTTGCAGAATTCGATGTAGCGCCCTGACGCGTCGTCGACGCGCCTCGCCTTGCCCAGCGCCGCCGACGGCACGCATGCGAGTGGCTCGTCCATCGCGGCCTCGATGGCGGCCTCGATGGAATCCGGCAGCTTGGTTCCCGCCGGACCGAAGAACTTGATGCCGTTGTCGTCGTACGGATTGTGGGACGCGCTGATGACGACGCCCGCCGACAACCGCAGCGCGCGCGTCAGGTGCGCGATGCCGGGCGTCGGCAACGGGCCGCACAGGTAGACGTCGACGCCGGCCGCCGAGAATCCGGATTCCAGCGCGGCCTCCAGCAGGTAGCCGGAGATTCGCGTGTCCTTGCCGATCAGCACGCCGGGGCGTTCGCGACGCGCATCGGCGTCCGTGCGCGCGAGCACGCGCCCCGCGGCCCAGCCGAGCTTCAGCACCCGTTCCGGCGTGATCGGCGCCTGGCCGACGCGACCGCGAATGCCGTCCGTGCCGAAGTAGCGGCGTGCGGGCGCGGTGGTGGCAGTCTTCGTCGTGGCTTTCTTCATCGTCCTGGGCCCGGCAGCGGCGCGGGGTCGTCATGCCCGGTCCCTGCGCGCCACACCTTCAGCGCATCGACCGTCGCGCGCACGTCGTGTACGCGGACGATCGCCGCACCATGCAGCACCGCGACCAACGCGGCGGCGACGCTCGCCACCAGCCGCTCCTCCACCGGCTGGCCGGTCAGCGTCCCGAGCATCGCCTTCCGCGACAGCCCGGCGAGCACCGGCACGCCGAGGACCTGCAACGCGTCCAGGTGTCGCAGCAGCGCGAGATTATGCGCCAGCGTCTTGCCGAAGCCGAAGCCGGGGTCGACGACGATCCGTTCGCGCGCGATGCCCGCCGCCTCGCAGGCCGCGACGCGCTGCGCGAGGAAATGGCGGACCTCGGCGACCACGTCGTCGTAGCGCGGCGCCGCCTGCATCGTGCGCGGCTCCCCCTGCATGTGCATCAGGCATACCGCGGCGCGCGTCGGGGCGACCGCGTCGAGCGCGCCTTCCGCGGCCAGCGCGCGCACGTCGTTGATCATCGCAGCGCCTTCGTCGAGCACGGCACGCATCACGGCGGGCTTCATCGTGTCCACCGACACGAGCGCGCCGGCCCGCGCCAGCGCGCGCACCACCGGCACGACGCGCGCGAGTTCGTCGGGCACCTCGACCGGCTCCGCCCCGGGACGCGTCGACTCGCCGCCGACGTCGACGATGTCCGCGCCCTCTTCCAGCAGCGCGAAGCCGTGCGCGATCGCCTCGTCCGTCGCGCGGTAGTAGCCGCCGTCGAAGAACGAGTCCGTCGTCGTGTTGACGACGCCCATCACGCGCGGCACCGACACGTCGAGCGTACGGCCGCCCAGGTGGAGCAGCGGAGGTTCAGTCATCGTGGAAATTAGGGTCGGACCCTGCGCCGCACAAAAACAACGGGGGCGGCATCGCTGCGCGCCCCCGCGGGGAATCGGCGTCTGGCGCCAACGAGGCTAGGCCGGTGTCGTCGACGGCTCCGCCGCGCCCGCCGGTCCCGAGCCGCCGCTGGGCGGGTTGGACGGCGCGCTGCCCGCCGGCGGCTTGGGCGGCCGCACGGGGCGGTCGGCCATCACGTCGGCGATCTGGTCGTTGTCGATCGTCTCGAACTCGAGCAGCGCCTTGGCCATCGCCTCGACCTTGCTGCGGCTTTCCTCGAGGATCCTGCGCGCCACCGCGTACTGCTGGTCGATGATCTTGCGGATCTCGGCATCGACACGCTGCATCGTCGCTTCGCTGACGTTCTTCTGCGTCGTCACCGAGCGGCCGAGGAAGACCTCGCCCTCGTTCTCGCCGTAGACCATCGGTCCCAGTTCGTCCGACATACCGTAGCGCGTGACCATGTCGCGCGCGATCGACGTCGCCCGCTCGAAGTCGTTCGACGCACCCGTCGTCATCTGGTTCATGAAGATCTCTTCGGCGATGCGCCCACCGAACAGCACGGCGATCGTGTTCAGCATATGGTTGCGGTCCATGCTGTAGCGATCGGCTTCCGGCAGCTGCATCGTCACGCCCAGCGCACGGCCGCGCGGGATGATCGTGACCTTGTGCACCGGGTCCGTCTTGGGCAGCGACATCGCGACGATCGCGTGGCCGGACTCGTGGTACGCCGTGTTGCGGCGCTCCTCTTCCGGCATCACGATCGAGCGCCGCTCCGCGCCCATGATGATCTTGTCCTTCGCGCGCTCGAAGTCGTGCATGTCGACGAGCCGCTTGGACGCGCGTGCCGCGAACAGCGCCGCCTCGTTGACGAGGTTGGCGAGGTCCGCGCCGGAGAAGCCGGGCGTCCCGCGCGCGATGATGTCCGCCTTCACGTCCGGCGACACCGGAACCTTGCGCATGTGGACAAGCAGGATCTGCTCGCGGCCGCGGATGTCCGGCAGCGGCACGACGACCTGGCGGTCGAACCGGCCCGGGCGCATCAGCGCCGGGTCGAGCACGTCGGGGCGGTTGGTGGCCGCGATGACGATGACGCCCGAGTTGCCTTCGAAGCCGTCCATCTCGACCAGCAGCTGGTTGAGCGTCTGCTCGCGTTCGTCGTTGCCACCCCCCAGGCCCGCGCCGCGCTGGCGGCCGACCGCGTCGATTTCGTCGATGAACACGATGCACGGCGCGTTCTTCTTGGCCTGCTCGAACATGTCGCGTACGCGCGCAGCACCTACGCCGACGAACATCTCGACGAAGTCGGAGCCCGAGATCGAGAAGAACGGGACCTTGGCTTCACCGGCGATCGCCTTCGCGAGCAGCGTCTTGCCGGTACCCGGGCTGCCGACCATCAGCACGCCGCGGGGGATGCGGCCGCCCAGCTTCTGGAACTTGGACGGGTCGCGCAGGAACTCGACGAGCTCGGCGACTTCTTCCTTGGCCTCGTCGCAGCCGGCGACGTCGGCGAACGTGATCGTGTTGTTGGACTCGTCCAGCATCCGCGCCTTGCTCTTGCCGAAGCTGAACGCGCCGCCGCGGCCGCCGCCCTGCATCTGGCGCATGAAGAACACCCACACGCCGATCAGCAGCAGCATCGGGAACCACGAGATGAACACCTGCGCGAGGAAGCTCTGCTCTTCCTCGGGCTTGGCGTCGACCTTCACGCCTGCCTTCACCAGGTCGCCCACCATCCAGATGTCGCCGGGGCTGTACGTGACGAACTTCTTGTCGTCCGTCGACATCCACGTGATCTTGCGGCCCTCGACGGTGGCCGACTTGACCTTGCCGTCCTTGGCCTGGGACATGAAATCGGAATAGGACGGGTTGTCGCGCGGCGTCTGGCGCGCGTCGAACTGCTTCACGACCGTGACGATCACCAGCACGATGACCAGCCAGATCCCGATGTTCTTGAGCAGATTGTTCAAATGCCACTCCTGGTGCCGGCCTGCCGTAGCGTGGGTTCCGGGGGCCGCCGCCCGGAAACCGCCTCCTGCCGCGTTAGATGGGGGGGCGTAAGCAGGATTCTAGCCTGCCGCGTCCCGGGCGGCCGCCTCGAGGCCCTTGCCGACGACAAATACTTCCCGGCTGCGGTCGCGGGACGCCTTCGGCTTGCGGACATACGCCTTCGCGAAATGGCCCTCGACCTGGCGCTTGAAGGCATCGAACCCTTCGCCCTGGAACATCTTGACGGCGAAGTCGCCCCCGGGCTTCAACCATCCGATCGCGAATTCGAGCGCCAGTTCCGCCAGGTGCACGCCGCGAGCCTGGTCGACGGGCTCGATGCCCGACAGGTTGGGGGCCATGTCGGACACGACCAGGTCGACGTCCACACCGTCCAGCGCGGCCTCGACGGTGGCCAGGCCTTCGTCGGACGCGAAATCCGCCTTCAGCGCCGTCACATTGCGGATGGGCTCGAAGTCCAGCAGGTCGACCGCGAAGACCCGGCCCTTCCCGCCGAGCCGCTGGGCCAGGACCTGGCTCCAGCTGCCGGGCGCGGCGCCCAGGTCGACGACGCGCATGCCCGGCTTCAGCAGGTGGTCGCGCTCCAGGATCTCGATCAACTTGAACGCCGCCCGCGAGCGATAGCCCAGGCGCCTGGCCTCGTTGACCCAGTGGTCGGTCACATGCTCGTGCATCCACGCCTTGCCGAAGCGGTGCTTCTTGCCGGTGGGATTGAGGGGGCTCGCGCGCTTCGCCGGAGTGGCCATGCAGGCACGTTACACGATGGGCACGCCGGGTACACTCTCGCCCATGCTCACGCTCACGCCGCAACAGCGCCGCGCGCTCCGCGCCAAGGCGCATCACCTCTCGCCGTCCGTCATGATCGGCCAGCACGGCCTGACGCCGCAGGTGCTGCACGAGATCGACCTCGCGCTGCTCGCGCACGACCTGGTCAAGGTCAAGGCGGCCGACGACGACCGCGATGTCCGCACGGCGTTGATGGCGGCGGTCTGCGGCGCGCTCGATTGCGCGCCGGTGCAACAACTCGGAAAGATGCTGGTGCTGTGGCGGCCCAACCCTGACCGCAAGGCTGCAGGCAAGGCGACCCGCGCTGCGCCAGCGGCGCGCAGCAAGGCGCGACCGTCGGCGGGACCGCCGAAGGCGGCGAAGCGTCGCGCGGAGGGTCGCGACGGCGCAGAGGGGCGGGACGCGCGGCAAGGGGCGGCGACCGGCGAACCCCGGAAGCCGAAAGCCGGGGCGCCCAAGCCGGCGGGCGGAGGCAGGCCGCGCCAGGCGCCGGCAACCGGGACCGGGATGCCTTACCTGTCCCGTCGCGGGGCCGGCCGGTTCGTCGAAGCAACGACGGAAACGGCGCAGGCGCCCGCGTCGCGGCGGCGCCTGCGGACCCGCAAGCCCTAGCGGGCGTGGGCCGTGGTGCGGGGAGCGCCGAACCAGCTGCGCAGTTGCGCGAAGGCGGAGGCGATCCAGGCGACTGTTTCCTCGGCCGCCCGCAGGTCGCGCTTCGCGCGTTCGCGTTCGGCAGCACTCATCTCGATTTCGTCGAGGCGGCGGTACAGGTTGCTGCCGGCGGCAGCGGCGGTGCTCGGGGGAAATGCGTAGCGGGTGTCCATGGCGCTCCAGATGGGGGCTATGTTGCAATGCACAAGGACACTGTACGCCCGGCCGCGACGGCCGTGCATCGTACTTTCGGATGGGGACGATCGGGGCCGCCGATAGGGTCCGACCCTATTTTCCGCCCGCAGGCATGGCGCTGCGGCGGCGGTGCGCCGGAAAATAGGGTCGGACCCTATCCGTAACGGACGGAAACGATCTCGACGCTGCGCACGCCGCCCGGCGCCTGGACGTCGGCGACGTCGCCCTCGGTCTTGCCGATCAGCGCGCGGGCGATCGGCGAATTGATCGAGATCTTGGCGACCTTGATGTCGGCCTCGTCGTCGCCGACGATCTGGTACTCGCTGCGCTCGCCCGAATCCGCGTCCTCGATCGCCACGGTGGCGCCGAACACGACGCGCCCGTCGGCGTCGAGCGTCGCCGGGTCGATCACCTGCGCGCCGGCGAGCTTGCTCTCGATCTCGGCGATCCGGCCCTCGATGAAGCCCTGCCGCTCCTTGGCGGCGTCGTAGTCGGCATTCTCGGACAGGTCGCCGTGCGAGCGAGCCTCGGCGATCGCCGCGATGACGGCCGGTCGCTCGACGGTCTTCAGCCGCGCAAGCTCGCTTTTCAACCGGCGCTCGCCCTCGACGGTCATCGGAATCTTGGACATGGGAGGCCCCAAAAAAGAGGAGCCGGCGACACCCACGGTCGCCGGCCCGATGGATGAAAGCTTAGCGTGCTTCGCGCGCTTCGTGCAATCGGCGGTGCAGCGCCTGCAGCGAATAGGGCGTCAACCCCTTCAGCATGTGCATGCCGAGCACCGCCGCGCGCGCGCCGTCGATCGTCGTGTACGTCGGGATCTGGTCCTGCAGCGCCGCGCCCCGTATGTGATAGCTGTCCTGGATCGCCGTGCGCTTTTCCTCGACGGTATTCACGATCATCACGATCTCGTCGTTCTTCATCAGGTCGACGATGTGCGGCCGGCCTTCCGCGACCTTGTTGATCTGCGTCACCGGCACGCCGGCGGCCGTCAGCGCAGCCGCGGTGCCGCGCGTGGCGACGAGCGTGAAGCCCAGCTCGACGAGCCTGCGCGCCATGTCGATCGCCCGCGGCTTGTCGCCGTTCTTGACGCTGATGAATACCTTCCCCGCTTCGGGCAGCCTGATGCCGGCGCCGAGCTGGCTCTTGACGAACGCTTCGCCAAACGTGTCCCCGACGCCCATCACCTCGCCGGTCGATTTCATCTCGGGCCCGAGGATCGTATCGACGCCACGGAACTTGATGAACGGGAACACTGCTTCCTTCACCGAGTAATACGGCGGCACGACCTCGCCGGTGACACCCTGCGCGGCGAGCGTCTTGCCCACCATGCACCGCGCCGCGATCTTGGCGAGCGGACGTCCGGTCGCCTTGGAGACATAGGGCACGGTGCGCGACGCGCGCGGGTTGACCTCCAGCACGTACACGGTCCCGTTCTGGATCGCGAACTGCACATTCATGAGCCCCACGACGTCGAGCCCGTGCGCCATCGCGATCGTCTGCCGGCGCAGCTCGTTCTGCACCGCCTCCGACAGCGAGTAGGGCGGCAGCGAACAGGCCGAGTCGCCGCTGTGCACGCCCGCCTGCTCGATGTGCTCCATGATGCCGCCAATCACGACGTCCTTGCCGTCGCAGATCGCGTCGACGTCCACTTCGCTCGCGTCGTTCAGGAAGCGGTCGAGCAGCACGGGCGAGTCATTGCTGACCTTCACCGCCTCCTTCATGTAGCGCTCGAGGTCGCGCGACTCGTGGACGATCTCCATCGCGCGGCCGCCCAGCACGTACGACGGGCGGACGACAAGCGGATAGCCGATCGCCTCCGCCGCGGCCATCGCGTCGGCTTCGGTGCGCGCCGTGCGGTTGGGTGGTTGCTTGAGTCCCAGCCGGTTGAGCATCTGCTGGAAGCGCTCGCGGTCCTCGGCCATGTCGATCATGTCCGGCGTCGTGCCGATGATCGGTACGCCGTTCTTCTCGAGGTCGCGCGCGAGCTTGAGCGGCGTCTGGCCCCCGTACTGGACGATGACGCCCCAGGGCTTCTCGACGTGCACGATCTCCAGCACGTCCTCGAGCGTCAGCGGCTCGAAGTACAGCCGGTCTGACGTGTCGTAGTCGGTCGACACCGTTTCCGGGTTGCAGTTGACCATGATGGTCTCGAACCCGTCCTCGCGCAGCGCCATCGCCGCGTGCACGCAGCAGTAGTCGAACTCGATGCCTTGCCCGATGCGGTTGGGACCGCCGCCCAGCACGATGACCTTCTTGCGGTCGGTCGGCGCCGCCTCGCACTCGTCCTCGTACGTCGAGTACATGTACGCGGTGCGCGTCGCGAACTCGGCGGCGCACGTGTCGACGCGCTTGTAGACCGGGCGCACGCCGAACGCATGGCGCGTCGCGCGCACGTCGGATTCCGTGGTCTTCAGCAGGTAGGCAAGCCGGCGATCGGAGAAACCCTTGCGCTTCAGCTCGCGCAGGTCGGCGGCGGACAGGTCCGCAAGCTTCATCTTCTCGAGCTTCAGCTCGAGGTCGACGATCTCCTGGATCTGCGCGAGGAACCACGGGTCGATCTTCGTGTAGCCGTGCACCTCGTCGAGCGTCATGCCGATGCCGAACGCGTCGGCGACGTACCACAGCCGCTCAGCGCGCGGGTACGCGAGCTCGTCGCCGATCTTCTCGGGATCGACGGTCTTCAGGTTGAACCCGTCGACGCCGGTCTCGAGGCCGCGCAGCGCCTTCTGCAGCGACTCCTGGAACGTGCGGCCGATGGCCATCACCTCGCCGACCGACTTCATCTGCGTCGTCAGCCGGTCGTCGGCCTGCTTGAACTTCTCGAACGCGAAGCGCGGGACCTTGGTGACGACGTAGTCGATCGTCGGCTCGAACGACGCGGGCGTCGCACCGCCGGTGATCTCGTTGCGCAGCTCGTCCAGCGTATAGCCGACGGCGAGCTTGGCGGCGACCTTGGCGATCGGGAAGCCCGTCGCCTTCGACGCGAGCGCCGACGACCGCGACACGCGCGGGTTCATCTCGATGACGATCATCCGCCCGTCGGCCGGGTTGACGGCGAACTGCACGTTGGAGCCGCCGGTGTCGACGCCGATCTCGCGCAGCACCGCGATCGACGCGTCGCGCATGATCTGATATTCCTTGTCCGTCAGCGTCTGTGCCGGCGCGACGGTGATCGAGTCGCCGGTGTGCACACCCATCGGGTCGAGGTTCTCGATCGAGCAGACGATGATGCAGTTGTCCTTGCGGTCGCGGACAACCTCCATCTCGAACTCTTTCCAGCCGAGCAGCGATTCCTCGATCAGGAGCTCGTGCGTCGGGCTCATCGCGAGGCCGCGCTTGCAGATCTCCTCGAACTCGTCCTTGTTGTACGCGATGCCGCCGCCGGAGCCGCCCATCGTGAACGACGGCCGGATGATCGCCGGGAAGCCGATGTCGGCCTGCACGCGGTACGCGTCCTCCATCGAGTGCGCGCTGCCCGAGCGCGCGGAGCCCAGCCCGATCCGCGTCATCGCCGCCTTGAACTTCTCGCGGTCCTCGGCCTTGTCGATCGCCTTCTTCGACGCGCCGATCAGCTCGACGTCGAACTTCGTCAGCACGCCTTCGCGCGCAAGGTCCAGCGCGCAGTTGAGCGCCGTCTGCCCGCCCATCGTCGGCAGCAGCGCGTCCGGGCGCTCGCGCTCGATGATCTTCGCCACCATCGGCCACGTGATCGGCTCGATGTACGTGACGTCGGCCATCTCCGGGTCCGTCATGATCGTCGCCGGGTTGCTGTTGACGAGGATGACCTTGTAGCCCTCCTCGCGCAGCGCCTTGCACGCCTGCGCGCCGGAGTAGTCGAACTCGCAGGCCTGGCCGATGACGATCGGGCCGGCGCCGATGATCAGGATGGATTCGATGTCGGTGCGCTTGGGCATCGGCCGCTTCAGTCCTTGCGTGGGTTCCCGGTATAGAGCTGGGGCGCGAGCGCGCGCTCGACGAGCTCGATCAGGATGTGGATGACCTTGATGTTGAGTTCCTGCACACGGTCCGCGTAATGGCCGCCCGGCGTGCGGATCACGATGTCGGCCAGCGCGTCGAGCCTGCCCGGCTTGCCCGTCAGCGCGATCACCTGCATGCCGGCGGCGCGCGCGGCTTCGGCGGCCGCGATCACGTTCCTGCTGGACGCACTGGTGCTGATCGCGAGCAGCACGTCGCCGGGCCGGCCGTGCGCCTCGACGTAGCGCGAGAACACGCGGTCGTAGCCATAGTCGTTGCCCACGCAGCTCATGTGCGTGACGTCGCTGATCGCAATGGCCGGGTAACCCGGGCGGTCGTCGCGATAGCGGCCGGTGAGCTCCTCGGCGAAGTGCATCGCGTCGCACATCGAGCCGCCGTTGCCGCAGGACAGCGCCTTGCCGTGCGCACGGAACGTGGCTGCGAGCAGCGCCCCCGCTGCGGCGATCGCCGCCAGCGTGGCCTTGTCCTGCCGCAGCGCGGCCAGCGCGTCGGCGGCTTCGGCGAGCGCGCCTTCGATCGGCGCGAGCGTCGCGTCGCCGCTCATCCGGCACTCCCGGCGGCATCCTTGCGCCCTGCCTCCATCAATGCGATGAAGCGGTCGAACAGGTAGCCGATGTCGTGGGGTCCCGGGCTCGCTTCCGGGTGGCCCTGGAAGCTGAACGCGGGCACGTCGGTGCGCGCGATGCCCTGCAGGCTGCCGTCGAACAGCGAGACGTGCGTGACGCGCACGCTCGCCGGCAGCGACGCGGGATCGACGGCGAACCCGTGGTTCTGGCTCGTGATCAGCACCTGCCCCGTGTCCTGGTCCAGCACCGGGTGGTTGGCGCCGTGGTGGCCGAACTTCATCTTCAGCGTGCGCCCGCCCGACGCGAGGCCCAGCAACTGGTGGCCGAGGCAGATGCCGAACGTCGGCACGCGCGCGTCGACCAGCGCGCGGATGGCGTCGATCGCGTAGCCGCACGGTTCCGGATCGCCGGGCCCGTTGGACAGGAACACGCCGTCGGGCGCGAGCTTCAGCACGTCGGCGGCGGGCATCTTCGCGGGTACGACGGTGACGCGGCAGCCGCGCTCGGCGAGCATCCGCAGGATGTTGTGCTTGACGCCGTAGTCGAACGCGACGACGTGGTACCGAGGCGCGTCCTGCATCCGGTAGCCCGCGCCCAGCGCCCACGTGCTCGCCGTCCAGGCGTAGGGTTCGTCGACGGTAACGGTCTGTGCGAGATCGAGGCCCGCCATCGCCGGGGCGCCACGTGCGGCGGCCAGCGCACGCTCGGCGTCTGCAGCGCCAAGTCCGGGACCGGCCACGATGCAGCCGTTCTGCGCGCCCTTCTCGCGCAGGAGCCGCGTCAGCTGGCGCGTGTCGATGTCCGCGATCGCGACGATCCCCGCTTGGCGCAGGTACGTCGAGAGGTCCAGCGTCGCGCGGAAGTTGGACATGCGCCGCGGCAGGTCGCGCACGACGAGCCCCGCCGCGTAGATGCGCCGCGACTCGACGTCCTCGACGTTGGCCCCTACGTTGCCGATGTGCGGGTACGTAAGGGTGACGATCTGCCCCGCGTACGACGGGTCCGTCAGGATCTCCTGGTAGCCCGACATCGACGTGTTGAACACCACCTCGCCCGCCGTGATGCCGTCGGCACCGATGGACACGCCGCGGAACGTCGTACCGTCGGCAAGCGCGAGCAGCGCGGGAATACGCGGCGCGAACAGGGTGGACGCGGCGGACGATGCGGCGGAAGCAGAAACCATGGACGGAACCGGGCCGGTTTGCCCCCCGTGCTGCAGGTGAATGCCCGGGGTGCGGATGTGCAAACGGGGAAGCTTTGCGCTCCCCCGCCTGAAGCAACGCATTTTACCGCGAACGGCGAGGCCCGGCAATCGCGCGCCGTCGGCGCAGCAGCAGCGTCAGAGGCCCAGCACGTCCGTCATGTCGTACAGCCCCGCCGGCTTGCCGGCGACGAAGCGCGCGGCGCGCAGCGCGCCGCTCGCGAACGTGTCGCGCGACGTCGCGCGATGCGTGAGCTCGATCCGCTCGCCGTCGCCTGCGAACAGCACCGTGTGCTCGCCGACGGCATCGCCGCCGCGCAGCGTCGCAAAGCCGATGGACCCGGCCCGCCGCTCGCCGGTCACGCCTTCGCGCGCGTAGACGCCCGCCGTGGCGAGGTCGATGCCGGCCCCGGCCGCCGCTGCTTCGCCGAGGCGCAGCGCGGTGCCCGACGGCGCATCCACCTTGTGCTTGTGGTGCAGTTCGACAATCTCGATGTCGTACGCCGGTCCGAGCGCCGCGGCCGCCAGCTCGACGAGCTTCACGAGCACGTTGACGCCGATGCTCATGTTGGGCGCGAACACGACCGGGATGCGCTGCGCGGCGGCGGCAAGGGCCGCGCGATCCGCCGGAGCGAGACCGGTGGTGCCGACGACCAGCGCACAGCCCGCCCCGGCGCACGCGTCGGCATGGGCGAGCGTGCCCGCCGGACGCGTGAAGTCGATCAGCACGTCGGCCAGCCGCACGGACGCCTGGAGATCGTCGGTGATCGTGATGCCGTCAGGTGTTCCGGCGGCGGCGCCCGCATCCGTCCCCAGCGCGGGGGAACCCGGGACATCCAGCGCTGCGGCCAATGTGAGATCCGGCGCGGCAAGCGTCGCACGGATCAACGCGCGGCCCATGCGGCCCGACGCGCCGGCGATCGCGATGCGCAGCGGCGCGCGCGGCGCGCTCACTGCGGCGCCGGAATGGGAACCGGCGTGTCGTTCATCGGTGGATTGGGCGACGGGCCCTGGTCCATCTGCGGAACGGGTGCGGGCGGGTTGCTCGAGCCGGGATTCGGATCGGCCGGCGGAGCATCCGGCGGCTTCTTGCCGATATTCTTGAACCAGTCGTAGAGCGCCTCGAGCGGACCCTTGTTCGGACGCACGCGCTGGTCGATGGCCATCTGGGCTGCAATGCGATTGATCTCGATCGCCGACTTCGGCATCTCGTCGCCTTCCCAGCGGGCAAGCTTGGCATCCACGAAATACACGCGGAACTGCCGGTCCTCGACCAGGCGGCCCTGGCGCGTGAAGCGATAGATGTAGTCCCAGCGATCGTCGTGGAACGGGTCGATCAGCAGCGGCGTACCCAACGCGAGCTTGACCTGCGACTGCGTCATGCCGGGCTTCAGCTTCGCCACCTGGTCGGCGGTCAGGTAGTTGCCCTGGTTGATGTCGAGCTTGTAGACGAACCAGTTGCGCGCGGTGGGAAAGCGCTCGTCGACCGTCTGGCACGCGGCGAGCACGAGCGCCAGCGCGGCGGCGGCGCAGGTTGCGAAGCGGCGGAGCGACACCGGAATCACGAGCGACGATGGGAATGGCAGGCAGGAGCCGCTATTATAGTCCGACCATGCCGCACAAGCCCGCCGACCCGATGACCAGCCATGACCTCAAGAGCGCCGGGCTCAAGGCGACGCTGCCGCGCCTGCGCATCATCAACCTGTTCGAGCAGTCGAAGGTCCGGCACCTGACGGCGGAGGATGTCTATCGGATGCTGCTCGCCGAAGGCGTGGACATCGGCCTTGCCACGGTCTACCGCGTGCTGACCCAGTTCGAACAGGCCGGCCTCCTCGAGCGCCACCATTTCGAGTCCGGCAAGGCCGTGTTCGAGCTCAACGAGGGCAAGCACCACGATCACCTCGTGTGCCTGCAGTGCGGGCGCGTCGAGGAGTTCTACGACGCGGAGATCGAGAAGCGGCAGACCAAGATCGCGCAGGATCGCGGCTTCCGCATCACCGAGCACGCGCTTTACCTGTACGCGGACTGCACGAAGACGCGCTGCCCGTACCGCGTCAAGCCGCAGGGCAGCGACGACTAGCGCGAGCGCGCCGTCACGGCGCCTCGTGGCGCGCGAAGTCGCGGACGCGGAAACCCAGCAGCGCCAGCGCACCGAAGTACGCGGCCGCGCCGGCGGCGATCACCAGCGCGAGCCGCGCCGCCCGCTGCCACAGCGTGGCGGCGAGCCAGGTGTCCGCACTGCCTGCCATCAACGCAAGCACGCCCGCGAGCACGACGAGCGCGACGCCGAGGCGCACGAGGAAGCCGGGCCACCCGGGCTGCGGCACGAACAGGCCACGCCGGAGCAGCAACGTCAGCAGCACCGTGCCGTTGAAGATCGCGCCGATGCTCGTCGCGAGCGTCAAGCCCGCATGCCCGAGCGGCCCCATCAGCAGCAGCGCCGAGCCCTGGGCGACGACAATTGTCGTGAACGCCACCTTGACCGGCGTGCGCACCATCTGGCGCGCGTAGAAGCCGGGCGCGAGGATCTTGACGAGGATGATGCCGATCAGGCCGACGCTGTAGCCCAGCAGCGCGACACGCGTCTGGTACACGTCGGTGATGCTGAAGCGCCCGTAGTGGTACAGCGTCGTGATCAGCGGCAGCGCGAGCAGCCACAGCGCCACGGCCGCCGGGAGCGCGAGCAGGCATGCGAGGCGCAGGCCCCAGTCGAGCAGCTCCGAGTATGCGCCGGGGTTGGCATCGCTGTGGTGCCGTGCGAGCGAGGGCAGCAGCACGGTGCCGAGCGCGACGCCGAGCAGCGCGCTGGGGAACTCCATCAGCCGGTCGGCATAGGTGATCCACGAGATGCGGCCGTCGCCGAGCCACGCGGCGAGTTGCGTGTTGATCAGGGCGGAGATCTGCGCCGCGGACACGCCGACGACCGCGGGTCCCATCATCCGCAGCACGCGGCGGACGCCCGGGTCACGCGGGTCGAGCGCCAGCCGCGGGAGCATCCCGATCCGCGCGAGCGCGGCCAGCTGGAACGCGAGCTGTGCGACGCCGCCGAGCGCCACACCCCACGCGAGCGCCAGGATCGGAGGGTCGACGTGGGGCGCGAGGAAGATCGCCGCCCCGATGATCGCCACGTTCAGCAATACCGGCGTGAACGCCGGAATGCCGAAGCGTCGATAGATGTTCAGGATCCCGCCCGCCAACGACGTCAGCGAGATGAACAGGATGTACGGAAACATGATGCGGATCATCACGGCCGTGAGATCCACCTTGCCGGGCGTCCTCGCAAACCCGCCCGCGAGCACATAGACGAGCCACGGTGCCGCGACCACGCCCAGCACGCTGACGACGAGCAGCACCAGCAGCAGCAGCCCGGCCACCTTGCCGGCCAGCACGCGCGTCGCCTCGTCGCCTTCCTTGCGGCGGATTTCAGCCAGGATGGGGACGAACGCCTGCGTGAACGCGCCTTCGGCGAACAGCCGGCGCAGCAGGTTGGGCAGGCGAAACGCGGCCTCGAACGCATCCATCGCGAGCCCGGCGCCGAACGAGCTCGCCTTCAGGCTCTCGCGCGCAAGGCCCGTGATGCGGGACAGCAGCGTCATCCCGCTGACGGTGGAGACGGCGCGGAGGAGGTTCACGGACACACGAGGAGCGCTGCGGGATGCCTACGCGGCACCCCGCCGGAGCGCCACGCTAACGTATTGCAGACATTGACAAAATCGGATAATATCCCAAGTCTTTGTCGAATCTCATGCGGGGCCCCTCGCGCAAGGAACGTCCGGCTGCGGCAGGCAGTGGCTGCCGGATGCGCCGCGCCGCTGGACCGGGTCCCGCCTAATTCAGGAAGAACGTTCATGGCCAATTCCGCGCAAGCCCGCAAGCGCGCACGTCAGGCGGCGGCGACCAACCAGCGCAACACCGCCCTCAAGTCCGAGCTCCGCACGGCGATCAAGAAGGTCCGCAAGGCGATCACCGCAGGCGACAAGGCCGCCGCGACCAAGGAACTGCAGACGCAGCAAGCGGTGATCGACCGCATCGCCGACAAGAAGATCGTCCACAAGAACCTCGCGTCGCGCACCAAGTCGCGCCTCGCGCAGTCGATCAAGGCGCTGGCCTGATCCCGTCGCCGGCCGCGCACGGCAGCGTGCGCCCGGCGCAACCCACGGCGCGTACCGCGCGCCGTGTCCTGTACAGCCGGCCCTAGACCGGTTCCTGGGGCTCCGCAGCCCCCAGCGGCGCCATGCCTGGCGGCACCAGCAGCCGCGGCGCAGCCAGCGCATGCTCCGCATACGTGACCACCAGCTCGTTGTCGCGCGCGAAATTGAGCAGGAACTGGTGCAGCCGCGGCTCCAGCGCCGCGAGCCCGGAGCCGACGACGACGGCCCGCACGCCACGCACGTTCACCGGACGCACGAGCGCCGAGTACGTGATCTTCCGGTCGTGGCCGAATGCGGAGGTGACACCCGCGAGCCGGTCGGCCCAGTCGCTCGGGCGGAAGGACCGTCCAGCGAGCGTCTGGCCCCAGATCACGGCGTCGAGTCCCGGGGCAGCATCCACCGGCGGTTTGAAGTGTGAATGGATCGAGCGCGTAGTTTAGCGGGCCGCGCACGCGACGGTTGCCGGGGCGCGCCGCTGTACGGCACAACGGCGGCCGAAATCTTGCGTGACGACGTCGATTCGACGATAGTCGGGCGAGGCACGGAAACGGTGCCCGTTGCCGCGATGCGCGCGGCGCGCCTTGAGCACGATGGCCGCAACCGCCCCTGCACACGTTGAAGCACAAGCGATCGATCCCGGACTTGCGGTCTGGGAGGCGCACTTCCGCGACCCGGGGCCGGCGCTGGCGCGCGCCCGTGCGCTGCTCGCGAGCGACCTGCGCGACGAGCGTACGCGCGGATGGGCGGAACTCACGCTCGCCTTCAACGACCTGTTCTTTTCCGCCCGTCCTGACCAGGCGGAGGACAGCATTGGCCGGGCGCTGACGTACTTCGCCGCGGCTGGCGAGCGGCGCGGGCAGTTGCTCGCCCAGATCGGCGAAGCGCGGCTGCTGATCCTCAAGCAGGCTCCCCTGCCGGCGCGCGACCGGCTCCTCGCGCTGCGCGACGAGGCGATGCAGACCTTCCCGCCGGAGGATCGGTTCTGGCTGTTGAACGCGCTGGGCGCCACGTACTACTACGCCGAGCAGATCGACGAGTCGGTACGCTGCCTCTACCAGGCGCTGGAGACGCTGCGCAGCGTCGACCTGTCGCCGCAGCTGCCTACCGTGATGTCCAACCTCGCGGCCACGCTGGTGACCGTGGGCGACTACGCGCCCGCCCGCGAACTCGCGCAGGACGCGCTCGAGATCCTGTCGCGCTTCAACAATCCGCAGCTGCTGCTGTTCGCGCGCTCGAACCTCGCCGAGGCACTGCAGGGGCTCGGCGACTTCCCTGCCGCACTCGCGACAGTCGACACGATGGTGGGCGACGCGTCGCTGCACGCGCCACGGGCTGCGCAGAATCACTATCTCGCGATCGGGGCCGAGGTCTATGCGCACAACCACCGCTTCGTCGACGCGGTCAGCGCCGCGGCGCTCGCGTACCGTGTGTTCGAGGCCTACCCGGGTGGCTTCAACGAGGTGCACGCGCTGTGGGCGGACGCGGTCGTCAAGGCGGCACAGGACCCCGGGCCGGCGCCACTCGGCGCGCTGGATGCCGCCATCGCCGCGGCGCGCCGCTTGAAGCACCTGCCGACGCTCTGCAAGGCGCATGGCCTGGCCGCGACGCGCTGCGCAGCGCTCGGCCGCTATGAAGAGGCGTACGCGCATTCACAGCGTCTGTACGCGGCCAACAACGAACGCCTGACGCACCGGGCCAGCGTCAAGTACGACCTGCTCAAGTTCGAGCACGAGATCCGGCATGCGCGCGACGAGCGCGATCGCGCGGACCGCCAGCGGCGCGAGACGGAAGCGCTCAACCGCCAGCTCGAGCGGCTCAACGACGAGCTGTCGCGCAAGGTGCGCGAGGTCGAGGAGCTGCAGTCGCGCCTCGCCAGCGAAGCGGTGCATGACCCGCTCACGCAGCTCTTCAACCGGCGCTACCTCGACTCCGTCGTGCCGGGCTTGCTGTCCGGCACGTTGCGGCGCGGGTCTTCGCTGGCCGTCGCGCTGCTCGACCTCGACCGCTTCAAGCGCGTCAACGACGCGCACGGCCACCTGGCCGGGGACAAAGTACTGATGCAGATCGGCCGCCTGTTCTCGCAGTCACTGCGGCCGTCCGACGTCGTCTGCCGCTACGGTGGCGAGGAGTTCTGCATCGTACTGCCGGATACCGACGGCGACGGCGCGCAGGTCGCGCTGGCCGCGCTGGCCGACCGGTTGCGGGAATGCACGGTCGAATGGAGCGGCGAGACGCTGACCGGCTTCACGTTCTCGGCCGGGGTCGCGGTGTTCCCCGAGCACGGCAACGTATTGCCCGAGCTGATTTCCGCCGCGGACCACGCGCTGTACGAAGCCAAGGGTGCCGGCCGCGACCGCACCGTGATCGCGATGCACCGTCCGCTCCGCTGACCGGGCGCCCGGCGCGACGCGCCGCTCGCCTCTGCTAGACTCGCTTTTTGACTGCGACGTCGAACGTCGATGACGCCCGCACCCCGCCACTTCCTCCAGCTGTCCGACTTCTCCCGCGACGAACTCGACTACCTGTTCGCGCGCACCGGATGGATCAAGGAGCGGTTCAAGCGCTACGAGCTCTACCAGCCACTGCGCGACCGCACGCTGGCGATGGTGTTCGAGAAGGCCTCCACGCGCACCCGCGTCTCGTTCGAGGCCGGCATGAACCAGCTGGGCGGCATCGCGATCAACCTCAACCGCGGCGACACGCAGCTTTCGCGCGGCGAGCCCATCGAGGACGTCGCGCGCGTGATCTCGCGCATGGTCGACGTCGTGATGATCCGTACGTTCGAGCAGTCGATCATCGAGCGCTTTGCCGCGCATTCCCGCGTGCCGGTGATCAACGGGCTCACCAACGAGTACCACCCGTGCCAGATCCTGGCCGACATGTACACGTACATCGAGCATCGCGGCTCGCTGTCCGGACGCACGGTGGCGTGGATCGGCGACGCCAACAACGTCTGCTACACGTGGTTGCAGGCGGCGGCAGTGTTCGACTTCCGCGTGCACGTGTCCGGGCCGGCCGGCTATCGGCTCGAGCCTACGCGCATCGCCGGCGCCGACCGCGCGCACTTCGCGGAATTCGACGACCCGATGGAAGCGTGCCGCGGCGCGGACCTCGTCACGACCGACGTGTGGACCAGCATGGGCTACGAGGCGGAGAACGAGGCGCGCAAGGCGGCGTTCGCGGATTTCATGGTCGACGCGCCGATGATGCAGATGGCGCACCCGGACGCGCTGTTCATGCACTGCCTGCCCGCGCACCGTGGCGAGGAAGTGGCGGCGGACGTGATCGACGGCCCGCAGAGCGTCGTCTGGGACGAGGCCGAGAACCGGATGCACGCACAGAAGGCCCTGCTCGAATTTCTCGTCTGCGGACGCGTGGAGGTCGCATGATCGATCACGTCGGTATCGCGGTCACCGAATTCGCGCGCAGCAACCACCGCGCGCCCGGCGTGCGCGGGCACTACCATCCCGCCTGCGACGGCGCGTTCGTGCTGGACCCTGACGGCCACAACATCGAGGCGGTGTGCCACCGCCCTGAATGACGAAGGCGGCCCCCACGGCCGCCGCACCACCGAGGAGACATCGAATGAACCGCCACGGCTCGCACCGTCGCCACATGCTGGCGACACTTGCACTGGGGATCGCGCTGGTCGTCACCGGCGCGCCCGCGTTGGCCGCCGACTGGCCGGACCGGCCGATCCATTTCGTGATGACGGCCCCGGCCGGCAGCTCGATCGACGTGCTGGGCCGTGCCATCGCGGACAAGCTCGCGCAACGGCTGGGACAGTCCGTCGTTGTCGAGAACAAGCCGGCCGCCGGCGGCACCGTCGCCGTCGCCGAGGTCGCGCACGCGCCCGCGGACGGGTACATGATGGTCCTTGGCTACAACGGCCCGCTGTCATTCGCACCGCTGCTGCAGAAGCTGCCGTACGACGTCGCGAAGGACCTCGCGCCCGTCATCACGACGTCGAGCCAGCCCAATGTCCTGGCCGTCAACGCGTCGCTGCCGGTGAAGAGCGTCCAGGAACTCGTCGCCTACGCGAAGGCGCATCCCGGCAAGCTGAACTACGCGTCGGTGGGCAACGGCAGCTCCTCGCACCTCAACATGGAGCTCTTCAAGCAGATGGCGGGAATCGACGTCGTGCACGTGCCGTTCAACGGCTCGCCGCCGGCGGTGATGTCCACCGTGCAGGGCGAGACGCAGATGCTGTTCGCCGTCATGCAGCCGCTGCAGGCGCAGATCAACGCGGGCAAGCTGCGCGCGCTCGCGGTGACGACGGCCAAGCCGTTTCCGCTGTTGCCGGGCCTGCCCAGCATCGCCGAGTCTGGGTATCCCGGCTTCGAGGCGCTGGCGTGGAACGGCGTCATGGTGCCGGCCGCCACGCCGAAGGCGGTAATCGCTCGGCTCAACACCGAGATGAACGCGATCCTCAAGGACCCCGAGCTCGTCGCGAAGATGAATGCGCAGGGCTTCGCGCTGATCGGCGGCACGCCCGAGGAATTCGGCGCGCTCGTGTCGGGTGAAGCGGCGCGCTGGGCGCCGGTCATCAAGCGGCTGGGGCTCAAGGTCGACTAGGGTCCGACCCTATTGATTGCGCGACCCCAACTCCTTGCTGCAGAACGGAAATTAAATAGGGTCGGACCCTATTTCAGCTTGGGGAGCTCTTCCGCACCGCCGGCCTGGAGCAGGCCGGTCTGCATGTAGACGTCGAGCTTGGCGCGCGTGTCGGCGATGTCGAGGTTGCGCATCGTCAGCTGGCCAATCCGATCCTGCGGCGTGAACGCGGACGCGCCCTTCTCCATCGTCAACCGTTCCGGGTGATACGTGAGGTTGGGGCTCGTCGTGTCGAGCAGCGAGTAGTCGTTGCCGCGCCGCAGTTCCAGCGTGACTTCACCCGTGACCGCGCGCGCCACCCAGCGCTGCGCCGTCTCGCGCAGCATCATCGCCTGCGGATCGAACCAGCGGCCCTGGTACAGGAGGCGCCCGAGGTGGCGTCCGTTGTCGCGGTATTGCTGGATCGTGTCCTCGTTGTGGATGCCGGTGACGAGCCGCTCGTAGGCGATGAACAGCAACGCCATGCCGGGAGCTTCGTAGATGCCACGACTCTTGGCCTCGATGATCCGGTTCTCGATCTGGTCGCTCATGCCGAGCCCATGGCGGCCGCCGATCGCGTTGGCGGCGAGCATCAGCGCGACGTCGTCGGCGAACGTCTCGCCGTTGAGCGCGACCGGCCTGCCTTCCTCGAAGCGCACGCTGACGGTCTCGGGCTTGACGACGACGTCGTCCCGCCAGAACGCCACGCCCATGATCGGCTCGACGATCGTCATCCCCTTGTCCAGGAACTCGAGGTCCTTGGCTTCGTGCGTGGCGCCCAGCATGTTCGAGTCGGTCGAGTACGCCTTCTCCGTGCTCATCCGGTAGCCGAAGCCTGCGTTGGCCAGGTATTCGGACATCTCCTTGCGGCCACCAAGCTCCTCGATGAACTTCGCGTCGAGCCACGGCTTGTAGATCCGCAGCGCGGGGTTGGCGAGCAGGCCGTAGCGGTAGAAGCGCTCGATGTCGTTGCCCTTGAACGTGCTGCCGTCACCCCAGATGTGCACGTCGTCGTCGCGCATCGCGACGACCAGCAGCGTGCCCGTCACCGCACGGCCCAGCGGCGTCGTGTTGAAGTACGTAAGGCCGGCGGTCGAGATGTGGAACGCACCGGCCTGCAGCGCGGCAATCCCTTCCGCGACCAGCGCTGCGCGACAATCGACGAGTCGCGCGCCTTCGGCCCCGTAGGCCAGCGCACGGCGCGGGATGTCGTCGTAGTCCGGCTCGTCGGGCTGGCCCAGGTTGGCGGTATAGGCGTAAGGGACGGCGCCCTTCGCGCGCATCCAGTGCAGCGCGGCGCTCGTGTCGAGCCCCCCCGAGAACGCGATTCCGACCTTCTGGCCAACGGGGACGTCCTGCAGGATGTGCGACATGGAGAGTGCGGCTCCGTGGGGTGGATCCGCAATTTTAGACGAGCGCGGCGCCCTCTGCGGTCGTGCCGCATCCTAGTCCGGGATGCCCGAGCTGCCCGACATCGAGGCCTATCGCCACGCGCTCGCGGCGCGGATCGTCGGCCGCCCGCTCGCCGGCGTCAGGCTCGCGCACCCGTTCCTGCTTCGTACTGCGGTGCCGCCGATCGACACGCTGGTCGGTCGCACCGTGCTCGACGTGCGGCGCATGGGCAAACGCATCGTGCTCGACTTCGACGGCGCCCTGCACCTCGTCATCCACCTGATGATCGCAGGGCGGCTGCGGTGGATCCCGCGCCGAGCCAAGGCGCCGGCGCGGATCACGCTGGCGCGTTTCGAATTCAGCGACGGCACGCTCGTGCTCACCGAGGCCGGCAGCAAGCGCCGCGCGTCGCTGCACGTTGTCGCCGGCACCGACGCGCTTGCCGCGTTCGCGCGCGGTGGCGTCGAGGTGCTCGATACCGACCTCGCGACGTTCGGCGCACGGCTCGTCGCCGAGAACCACACGCTCAAGCGCGCGTTGACCGACCCGTCGCTGTTCAGCGGCATCGGCAACGC
>JAFEDG010000149.1 GCA_018241745.1 Pseudomonadota bacterium | reverse complement strand
GCCGCGCGCCCGCGCGGCCGGACGCCGTGCGGCGCATCCTCGTGGCCCACCACCTGCTGCTGGGCGACACGCTGATGCTGACGCCGCTGCTCGCGAAGCTGCGCGCGCAGCACCCCGATGCGGACATCGCGATGACGGTGCCCACGGCGATCGCGCCGCTCTACGCGACGCGACCCTACGGCGTGCGTGCGCTGGCGTGGAGCCCGCGCGAACCGGCGCCGGCGCTGTTCGCCGAAGCGCCGTTCGACGTCGCGTACGTGCCGGGCGAGAACCGCTACGCATGGCTCGCGGCCGCGATGCGCGCGCGCTGGATCGTCGCGTTCGCCGGCGAGCGTTCACGGCGCAAGAGCTGGCCCGTCGACGAGTTCCGCGCCTATCGCCCGACGCCGGGCGCCTGGGGGGACCTCGTTGCCGAGCTCGCGGACGGCCCGCCGCCTGCGCACTACCGGACGACGGACTGGCCGGCGCCGCCATGCCGCGCGTTCGTGCAGCCGCCGGGCGCGTACGCCGTGCTGCACGTCGGCGCCAGCACGCCGTTGAAGCGCTGGGACCCGGCGCGCTTCGCCACGCTGGCCGCCGCGCTCGCCGCGCGCGGCATCGAACCCGTGTGGTCGGCAGGCCCCGGCGAGGAGGCGTTCGTCCGCGCCGTCGATCCCGATGGCCGCCACCGCAGCGTTGCCGGCAGCCTCGACCTCGCACAGCTGTGGCACCTCGTCGCCGGCGCGCGCCTGCTCGTCGCGCCGGATACTGGCGTCGCGCATCTCGGGCGCATCGTCGGTACGCCCACCGTCACGCTGTTCGGGCCCGGCTCCGCGGTGCTGTGCGGCGCCGGCGACTTCTGGGCGCACAGTCCCTATCGCGCCGTGACCGTCGACCCGTTCCCGTGCCGCGACCAGACGCGCCTCTTCGGTCGCGACATCCACTGGGTGCGCCGTTGCGGGCGTTCGCCGCTCGAATGCCCGCATCCGCGCTGCATGGACGCGCTCGACGATGCGCAAGCGTGGCCGGCACTCGTCGCGCTGGTGCCGGAGCTCGCGCGATGAACGCGATCGGCCGCATGTTGCCCACGCTCGCGCCGCGGCTGCCGGCGGCGCTGATGGTGTTCACGACCGGGTATGCCGGGATGCTGCTCACCAACAACCTCGTGTGGCCACGCTCGCTGTTCTTCGCGCTGATGTGCGCGGCGGCGCTGCTGACCGCGATCACGCAGCCTGCGGCGGCGCTCGCCCATCTGCGCCGCGCCGGCCCGGTGCTGTGGGTCGTGCTCGCGTGGGCGCTGTGGTGCACGGCGTCGCTCGCCTGGACGATCGAGCCGCGCTTCTCGCTGCGCGAATGGGAGACGGAGATCCAGTACGGGATCTTCGTGTTCGTCGCCACGCTCGTCGCCGTCCGCGACCCGCGCGATGCGCGCACGCTCGTCGCGGCGCCGCTTCTCGCGTTCGCCGCGCTGGGCGTCGCGGCCGTGGTCATGACGGCGGCGACGGGCGCATTCGACCCGACGCGGTGGCATCACGACGTCGGCATCTGGTCGACGCACCTCGTGCTCGTGGCCCCGCTGCTCCTGTTCCTGCCATTCGCGCCGGCGACGGCGCGCGGCCGGCGCTACGGCGTCGCGGCGTTCGTCGTGCTGCTCGCGCTGCTGCTCGTCAACGCGCGGCTCACGGACAACCGGATCGTCTGGATCGCGTTCGCGGCGGTCTACGGCCTCGCCGGGGCAGCGATCGCGTGGCGCGGCCGGCGCACCGGCAAGGCGGTGCGCCCGCGCCACGTCGTGATGCTCGCGCTGCTGTTCACGGTGCTGACGGTGCTGTTCGCCAACGTCGTCCGCGACAAGGCCGAGATGTACTACCCGCCGTCGATGTCGGTGTCGCAGGTGCTCGAGAACGACCCGCGGATCGCGCTGTGGAAGCGCGTCGTCGACAAGATCGAGGCTGCACCGTGGCTCGGCTACGGCTTCGGCCGCGGCATCCTGCGGGACGAGTTGCCCGCGGAGCTCAACAACCTCGCGCTCACGCACCCGCACAACACGCTGGTCGGCCAATGGCTCGAGACCGGGTGCATCGGGCTCGCGCTGTACCTCGCGATGCTGGGCATCCTGCTGTGGCGACACGCGGAGGCGGCCCGTTCCGTCGACCGGCTGCGCGGACTGATCGGCATCGTCGGCGTCGCGCTCGTCGTCGGCTTCACCGTCAAGAACCTGACCGACGACTTCTTCATCCGCAGCAACGCGAAGCTGTTCTGGGTGCTGAACGCGACGCTGCTCGCGGCCGCCGCGATGCGCGCCAACCCGGCCGCCGACACGCGGCTCAGGATGGCGTCGGCGTAGCCGGCGGCGTGCCGGCGGCGGCCGGCGCGTATTCGGGAATCCAGCGCGCGAGCGTCGCGCGCACGTCGTCGTCGGCGACCGGGCGATCGCCCTCGGACCAGCGCACGAGTTCCGCGACGACGCCGGCGTCGCCGGGTCGCGCCTGGGCGATGCGCAGCCGCGGATGCGGCGTCGGCAGCGTCGCCTCCTCGTCGGCCAGCACCTCCTCGTACAGCTTCTCGCCGGGCCGCAGGCCGGTGAACACGATCTCGATGCCGGCAGGGTCGCTGCCGGACAGGCGGATGAGGTCGCGCGCCAGGTCGACGATGCGCACCGGCGCGCCCATGTCCAGCACCAGGATCTCGCCTGCACGGCCCATCAGGCCCGCCTGCAGCACGAGCTGCGTCGCCTCGGGGATCGACATGAAGTAGCGCGTGATCTCGGGATGCGTGACCGTGACCGGGCCGCCCCGGGCGATCTGCTCGCGGAAACGGGGGATCACGCTGCCCGCGCTCCCGAACACGTTGCCGAAGCGCACGATGACGAATGCGGTGCCGTTGGCCGGCACGCTCTGGCAAACGATCTCGGCGAGCCGCTTCGACGCGCCCATCACCGACGTCGGGTTCACCGCCTTGTCGGTCGACACGAGCACGAACTTCTCGACGCCGGCCGCAATGGCCGCGCACGCGACCACCCAGGTCCCGTACGCGTTGTTGCGCACCGCCTGCCACGCGTTGCCTTCTTCCATCAGTGGCACGTGCTTGTACGCGGCCGCATGGAACACGACGTGCGGCCGCGCGCGCGCCATCACGTCGGCAACGAGTCCAGGGTGGCGCACGTCGCCGACGAGCGGCTGCAGCGCGACCGCCGGAAACTCGTCGCCGAGCGCGGTCTGGATCGCGAACAGCGCCGCCTCGGACACGTCGAGGAGCACGAGGCGCCCGGGCGCAAAGCGCGCGATCGTGCGGCACAGCTCGCTGCCGATCGATCCGCCGGCGCCCGTCACCAGCACGACACGGCCGCGCAGCCAGCCGTCGAGCCCGCCTTCGTCGAGCACCACCGGGTCGCGGCCGACGAGGTCGTCGAGCTCGACGTTGCGCAGCGTCGCGACGCCCGAGCGCTTGCGGATGAGGTCCTCGTAGGCCGGCACCGTCAGCGCGTCGATGCCCGCCGCCGCGCACAGGCCGGCAACGCGCCGGCGCACCGTGTGCGACGCGGACGGCAACGCGATGATCACCGTGCGGATGCCCAGGCGCTTCGCGCGCGCAGGCAGGTCGGCAAGCGTGCCCAGCACGCGCATGCCGTGCACGTGGCCGCCGAGCTTGGCCGGATCGTCGTCGACGAGCCCGACGACGCGCCACGTGCGGCTCCGCGCGAGCTCGCGCGTCAGTTGCGCGCCCGCCTCGCCGGCACCGGCGACCAACACGGGCTCGCCGAGCGCGGCCAGCGGGCTGTACAGCCGGTGCTCCTTCCACAGCCGATAGGCGAAGCGGTCGCCGGCCATCAGGAAGATCAGCACCAGCGGATAGAGCACGATCACGCTGCGCGGCACGGCCTGCAGCCGGAACATGTACAGCAGCAGCGGCACGAGCAGTGCGCCGACGCCCGCGGCCAGCACGATGCGCTTGAGGTCCACGAGGCTCGCGAAGCGCCACAGCCCGCGGTACAGCCCGAACGCGAGGAAGATCGCCGCCTGCATCGGGACGATGAACGCAAGCGAGCGCAGCATGTCCTCGAGATAAGGCTCCGGGATCTCGAGGTTGAACCGGAGCCAGTACATCGCCACCCACGTGAGCGCGGCGGCGCAGGCGTCGTGGACGAACGCGAGCGCGATTCGCCAGTTGATGGGGCGCGTCATGGCGGCATCCGGGCTCGGCGCCAATGATAGTCAATCGCCGCGAACACGATCGCGTGCACGCCACACCAGGCCGCCAGTGCGAGCCAGCCGACGCCCGGCGCGAGCCGGGCGCACGCGACGGCAGTGACGCTGCAGCCGGCCGCCAGCGCGGCGTACAGCGCGAGCGTGCCCGCGTGCCCCGCGCCCAGCTGCAGGAAGCGCTGGTAGTAGTGCGCCTTGTGCGCATCGGTGAGCCGCTCCCCGCGCGCGATGCGCCGCGCGAGCGTCGCGCTCGCGTCCGCGATGAACGGCAGGAACGCGAGCACCGGCAGCCACGGCGGCCAGGCCCCGGCGAGCGTGCCCGCGACGCCTGCCGTGCCCGCCGCGAAGCCGAGCGGCACGGCGCCGACGTCGCCGATGAACATCGTCGCCCGCGGCCGGTTGACGATGAACAGCGGCACAGCCGCCGCGACGACGACGGCGTAGGGCGTGGCCGCCGCGCCGGACGCAGGTGCCGCGGCGGCCAGCGCACCGAAGCCCAGCACGGCGGCCGCGAGCGCCAGGCCGTCACTGCCGTCCATGAAGTTGAACAGGTTCGCCATCCACGCGATCGCGAGCGCGAGCGCGACGATCGCCGCCGCGCCGAGGCCCGCGGCGTTGCCCGCGACCGCGGCGACGGCCAGCGCGGCCGCCCCGTGCACGGCCAGGCGCACGGCTGCACCGACGGTGCGCCAGTCGTCGACCAGCGAGATGGCCGCGACCGCCACCGTCGCTGCGGCGGCCGTCGCACCCGTCGCGCCCACGAGACCCGCCGGCGGCGGGGCGAACGCGAGGCCCGCCGCGGCGCCCGCGACGAGCGCGATGCCGCCGACGCGCGGGACCGGCGCTGCATGCAGCGAGCGGGGACCGGGTTGCGCGCACGGCAGGACGCTGCGCCAGTGCCACAGCAACCCGAGCACGAGCGCCGCGACGGCCGCGGCCACAGCGGGTGGGATGCCGCTCACCGGGGCCCGCGCAAGGCTCGCGCAACCCGTTCGGGCGTGCTTTCCGGCACCGTCAAAATACCCTTGATCGGGGTCCGGCCGCCGGGTGCGCGGGGGGTGCCGGACGGCGCCAAGGCAACCGTCTCTTTTTGTTTATTTTTCATTTACTTATGGACAATTTGCCGCCTTGCTCGGCGGCGCTTCCCGCGCGGCGCATGTTGCTTGGACACAACAGACCAAAAATGTCCCCAAGACAGCGGAACCTGCGCCTTGCCAACGATTTCTCCGCTTTGGCACAATGGACCTAACTTCTCGATTGACCTGAGAAGGTTCCGATGGCAGGCCGCAAAAAGCTGTTTTCTTGCCAATTTTATCCGTTAGAGGAGAGACTCCATCATGAATAAAAAGCTCGTCGCTGTCGCCGTCGCGGGCGTACTGGCAGCACCGCTGGCCGCGCAGGCGCAGACTGCGAACGTCACGCTTTACGGTCGCTTGAACCTGACCGCTGAAGTCGTGAACGCTGAGCAGGCGGACGGCACGAAGGGGAATTACTACCAGGTGTCCTCGAACTCGTCGCGCCTCGGCGTGCGCGGGACCGAGTCGCTGGGTGGTGGCCTGAACGCAATCTTCCAGATCGAATCGAACGTCAGCGCCGACACGGGCGGCGGTCTGCTCGGCACGCGTGAAACGTTTGTCGGCCTGCAAGGCTCCTGGGGTACGGCCAAGATCGGTAACTTCCTCGCGCCGCTGGACGACATCCACCCGATCTTCGGTAACGTCCCGACCCTGACCACTTCGCTGCTGTCGACGGCGTCGGTGTGGGCGCAAGGTGGCCTCTCCAAGACGAGCGGCGGTTTCGACGCGCGCCTCGGCAACTCGGTGCGTTACGACTCGCCGAACATCTCCGGCTTCACGGGCAGCGCGCAAATCTCCCAGCTCGACGCATCGACGGGCCAAGGTGGCGTGACGTACGGTAACGTCGACACGCAGCGCCGGCACGCCTACGTGCTGAGCATGGGCGGCTTCTACAACAACGGCCCGATCCAGGCCGGTATCGCGTACGAAGCCAACAACAAGGTCCGTGGCCCGAACCTGAACGACTACGACTTCTCGGTCGCTGGCGCGTACAACTTCGGCGTCTTCCGTCTCGGCGGCATCTACGAACGTCTGCAATACGACGTGCCGACGGGTAACGTGCATCGCGACTACTTCGGTATCTCGGGTACGTTCAACCTCGGCCCGGGCCAGGTGTATGCGTACTACGCGCACGCCCAGGACGGCAGCGGCTCGGCTTGCGACATCAACGAAGTCGGTTGTACGCGTGCGTTGGGCGCGGTCGGCGGCGTCGCCAAGGGCGACAACACGGGCGCGAACGAATGGGAACTGTCGTACACGTACCCGCTGTCGAAGCGCACGCTGACGTACGTCGGTTACCACCAAATCGACAACAACTCGCAAGCTGGCTACAACTTCAACATCAACCCGATCCAGGGCGTGCCGGCTGCCGGCTTCAACGCCAAGGGCTTCGTGGTCGGCATCGTTCACTTCTTCTAAGAAGCACCGAAGAAGACAAGTCTCTCCGAACGAAGCGGGCGTCCTGGCAACAGGACGCCCGTTTTTTTTTGCCGTCTCCATGGCGCAGCATCGCCGCCCGCACGATCCGCGCCACGCGACGCGTGACATTCGGGCAACCGCGCAAGGCGCGGGAGTCTGGCAGCACGCGGCAAGTGACGATGCACGGGCGGAAGGCGGGGGATGCGGGGCGAGCGCCTCACGAGAGCGGGCCTGCCATCGGGCCCGCGGAGTGCGAAGCGAGCCCCGCATCCCCCGCCTTCCACCCGTGCCGCACCGCCTCGCCTGCTAGACTCCCGCGATGCCCGCGTCCGCCTTCCCCGACGAACTGATCATCGGCTTCGACCGCGCGCTGCGCACGCTGTCGGGCGTCGCCTACGCGTCGCGGCCGACGCCAGGCGCCGCCGTGCCGCCGCCGGAACTGTCGGCGGCGGAGCGCAGCCATGCGGCGGGCCTCATGCGCGTCAACCACACCGGCGAGGTCTGCGCGCAGGCGCTGTATTCGGCGCAGTCGCTGATCACGCGCGACGCCGCACTGAAGGCGCAGTACGCCGCCGCCGCGA
Source organism: Pseudomonadota bacterium (assembly GCA_018241745.1). Lineage (GTDB taxonomy): Bacteria > Pseudomonadota > Gammaproteobacteria > Burkholderiales > Casimicrobiaceae > VBCG01. The sequence continues at coordinate 42,819 of JAFEDG010000149.1, read as the reverse complement.
CCGAGGAGGAAGACCATCTGGCGTGGACGCGCGAGCGGCTCGCCGAGCTCGGCAGCCGCGCGTCGCTGCTGGATCCGTTGTGGTACGCAGGCGCGTTTGCGATCGGCGTCGTCGCGGGGGCCGCAGGCGACCGCGCGAACCTGGGCTTCGTCGTCGAGACCGAGCGCCAGGTCGAGGAACACCTGACCGCGCACATCGACGCATTGCCGGCCGCTGACGCGCGCAGCCGGGCGATCGTCGAACAGATGCGCGACGACGAGGCGCGGCATGGCGCGGCCGCGCAGGAGGCGGGCGCGCTGCCGCTGCCCTGGCCCGTGCGTCGCGTGATGCGCGGATGTGCCGACGTCATGCGCGCCCTCGCCTACCGGATCTAGCGCGCGATGCAGTTCGTCGGCGACTTTGCGCTCGACGGCGCGATCTGCGACCGCCTGGTCCAGCTGCATCGCACGTGCGACCAGCGCGGGCTGGTCAAGCGCGGCGCGATGTCCAAGGGCGACGCCAACGTCGTCGACGTCGCGAAAAAGGATTCGTTCGACGTGCTGGTGGGCAACATCCCGCCCGAGCTGCAGGACGAATACGGCATCCCCGCCTACTTCGCGGGCCTGCAGCGCTGCCTCGAGGGCTACCTGCAGCAGCATCCGGTGCTGCAGAAGATCGGCCGCTTCCGGATGACCGAGTCACCGTCGCTCCAGCACTACCGCCCCGGCGGCGGGTTCTTTCTCGAGCACTTCGAGCGCAGCGGCTTCGGCACGACGACGCGGATGCTCGTGTGGATGACCTATCTCAATGACGTGACCGATGGCGGCGGGACGCGCTTCGTCTACCAGGACCACACGTTCGCGGCGCGCAAGGGCCGCACGCTGATCTGGCCTTCCGACTTCACGCACACGCACGCGGGCGTCGTCTCGCCATCGCAGCACAAGTACATCATCACCGGCTGGTTCAACTTCGTGCCCTAGCGGCGCGCGCGCATCCACGCGGCCAGCGCCGCGCGGCGCGCGCCGGCGATCGCCGTCGCGATGGCGTCGTCGCGGCGCGGCGCGGCCGCACCCTTCTGCACCGACCGCGCGATGGCGCCGGCATCGACGGCCTTGACGGCCGCGAGCGCTTCCGCGACGACGCCCGCGATCGGTAACGTGCCCGCGCCGCCGCTCGCAGCGGCGGGCCGGGCGGCCGACGCGACCGCACCGGCCACGTCGACCAGCGCCGCGAGTCGACCGGGCCGCCGCAGCGCGTCCGTGCGTGCGAACAGTGCCATCCACTGCGCCGGTGTCAGCCGGTCGCCGGCGAGCACGTCGTCGGTGGCCACGGCCGCGAGCACGGCGAGGTCACTGCAGTCGAGCGGCACCTTCCAGGCGGCGGAAAGCCGCGCCGCGGCGCGCGCGTTCGCGCGCCGTGCCGCGGCCGCGGCGCGCGGATCCGGCGCATGGCCGGGCGCGGCGAGATCGGACGCGATCAGCGCATAGCGCCGGTCCAGCGGGAGGCTGGCGCCGACGGCATGCGTGAGCATCGCGGCGAGCTCGCGACGCGCGCGCGGCAGCGCCATCCGCGCGGCGAGCTCAGGCGCCAGCGCAGCCAGCGCGCCACTGCGCTGCAGTACCGCCAGCATCCGGTAAGGGTCGTCCTCCGCAAGGCCCTTCGCGAATTCGGTCCACACGCGTTCCTGCGCGAGCGTGCCGAGCTCGCCCGACGCGACGATCCGCTTCATCAGCCGCATCGTGGCGGGGGCGACGTCGAAGCCGAAACGCGCGGCAAAGCGCGCGACGCGCAGCACGCGCAACGGATCCTCGGCGAACGCCGGCGACACGTGGCGCAGCACGCGCAGCTCGAGGTCGCGCCGGCCGCCGAACGGGTCGATCAGCGTGCCATCCGGCGCGCGCGCCATCGCGTTGATCGTCAGGTCGCGGCGTACGAGGTCTTCCTCGAGGGTGACGTCCGGCGACGCGAAGAACTCGAAGCCACGATAGCCCTGGCCGTGCTTGCGCTCCGTGCGCGCGAGCGCGTACTCCTCGTGCGTCTGCGGGTGCAGGAACACCGGGAAATCGCGGCCCACCGGCCGGTAACCGGACGCGACCATCATCTCGGGCGTCGCGCCGACGACGACCCAGTCCGTATCGGCCACGGGTCGCCCGAGCAACTCGTCGCGGACGGCGCCGCCCACGCGATAGATCGCGATCGTGCGCGGCGGCTTGCGGACCATCGCCCGTCGCGGCTGGCGCCGTCAGCGCCCGCTGCGCATCCGGAACACGTCGTAGCGGTCGTGCGCGGCCGCCGGCGACAGCCATTGCGGCGCGACGGCCTCGAGCCGCTCGGGCACGACGCCGAACACGGGCGGGAAGGCCGCGGAGCACACGCTGTCGCAGCGCATCGACTTCAGGTTGTCGCGCGTCAGCAACGCGCCGGGCAGGCGCTCGAGCACCGCCGCCTGCACGTTGGCAAGTGCGTCGCCAACGGGAAGAATGGGGCGTGCGACACCGGCGATCGCCAGCGTCCACTTGACCAGCTCTTCCAGCGTGTAGACCTGCGGTCCGCACAGGTCGTAGCGCTGGCGCAGCGTCGCGTCGAGCGTCAATGCGCGCACGATGCACTCCGCGACGTCGCGCACCCAGACCGGCTGGAAGCGCGCGTTCGCACCGGCGAGCGGGAAGACGGGCGCAATCCGCGCAAGCTGCACGAAGCGGTTCAGGAATGTGTCGCCGGCGCCGAAGATGACGCTCGGGCGCACGACGGTCCACGCGAGCGGCGAGGCGGTGACGATGGCCTCCGCCTCGCCCTTGCTGGCGAGGTAGGCGGACGGTGCGTCGGGCGCCGCGTTCAGCGCGCTCATGTGCACGAGGCGCGGCACGCCTTCCGCCACGCACGTCGCGACGACGTTGCGCGCGAGCTCGACGTGGACGCGCGCGAACGTCTCGCGGCCGCGCTCGTTGAGGATGCCGACCAGGTTGACGACGGCATCGGCGCCACGGAGCACGCGCGCAAGCACGCCAGGCTCGCAGACGTCGCCTTCGACGATGTCCGCCGTCGGCAGCGCGAACAGCGTGCGTGCATCCGCGCGCCGCCGCGTCACGACGACGACGCGCCAGTTGGCGGCGACCGCCTTGGCCACGACGTCGCGGCCGACGAAGCCGCTGCCGCCCAGCACGACGAGCGTCGGGAGCGCCATCAGCCGTTGCGCGCGACGGTGGCGGACGTCGCGTTCTTGGGCTGCACGGTGCCCAAGCGGTCGGTCATCGACACGAACGGCAGGGAAAGCGAGCGTGCGTAGATCATTTCGTTGGCCAGCACTTTCTTCACGTAGTCGCGGGTTTCGTTGAACGGGATCGTTTCCACCCAGACGGCGCCCTCCAGCGGCGTCGCCGCGGGCCGCCAGGCCTGCGCCCGGCCCGGCCCTGCGTTGTACGCCGCCGCGGCAAGTGCCGGCTGGTTGTCGAGCCGGGCAAGCCAGTACTTGAGGTAGAACGCGCCGAATTGCGAGTTGATCGCGACGTCGGTGATCTGGCTCGGGCGGTAGTCGGTGCGATTGAGCTGCTTGGACACCCAGCGCGCCGTCGGCGGCATCAGCTGCATGAGCCCCATCGCGCCTGCCGTCGACACGATGTCGGGTACGAAGCGCGACTCCTGGCGTGCGATCCCGTACAGCAGCGTGACGTCAATCGCGTTGCCGCGCGCCGCGTTCTCGAACTCGGCGGTGAACGGCGTCGGGTAGCGCAGCGCGAAATCGTGGCGCTGCTGCGTGCGCTCCGCCGTGTTGATCGAGCGGTCCGGCAGGCCTGCGCGCCGCGCATATTCGGACGCGCGGAGCAGGTCGTCGTCGCCGAACCCGCGCACGACCACCTGCCACTCGCGCAGCGATTCGGGGCGCAGGTCGAGTTCCGCGAGCTTGACGACCCGCTGCACGTCGGGACGCGCGCCGAAATCGGCCAGCCAGACATCGGTGACGGGCAACGGCTGACTCACCGGGTTCACGCGGCGTCCCAATGCCTCGGCGGCGAGGATGCCGTAGAAATTGAACTCGTCGGCGAGCCTGGCATACAGCGCCTGGGCTTCCGCCGTCTTGCCGCCGGCGGCCAGCGCGCGCGCCTTCCAGTAGCGCCACGCCGACTCGTCGGCGACGGCAGCCGGCAGCGCGGCGATCGCCGCCGCCACACCGGACCAGTTGCCACTGCGCAACTCGGCGCGAACGCGCCACGTGCGCTGCTCGGTGTTCAGCGCATCCTGGTCCGCTTCCGCGTACCACGCGGCAGCGTCCGGGTTGAGCTGGCGCGCTGCGTAGTACGCGATGCGGCCGTTGCCGTACTCGCGTTCGGACGCGAGCAGCTTGTCGCGTACCTTGAGCCAGGGCTCGCGCGCAGCCGCCGCGTCGGAGCGCGCCGCGCGCTCCAGCGCGAACAGTGCGAGCGTATGGCTGCCGCCGTCCTTCCACGTGTACGGTCCCTTGGCAAGCACGCCGGCCGGGTCGCGCTCGGCCTTGGCCATCACGCTGGCCGGCACGCGCTCGCGGCCCGGCAGCGTGTCGGCAAGCGTGCGCGCGAGCCGCAGGTTGCCGGCTTCCGCCGCCAGGCGCACGCGCATGATCCGGTCCGCGGTCGTGATGACGCCCTGGCCGATCATGACGGTGAACAGCGGCTCGCACAGGTCGGGGGTGTTGGCGCCGGTGAACCACAGCATCCGGGCGTCGCGGGCGACGGCGTCGCCCTCGCGCAGTCGCCGGTATTGCGCCTTCGCGCACGCGAGCTCGACATCGTCCGGCGCGTTGACGGTGGCGACCTCGGCGCCGAAGCCCCTCCAGTCGCCGCGACGCGCGGCCGCCTTGACCCAGTCGAGGGCCAGGCGGTCCGCATAGGGCGCGCCGGCATTCGCGGTGACGAAAGCCCGCATCGTCGCCGCGTCGAGCGTGTCGAGCGAAAGCTCGTATTGCCAGAACGTCACGTACGGGGCGAGCACGTGGTTGCGCGTGCGCGGCACGAGCAGCGTCAGCGCGCGGAGGTCGCCCCGATCGTAGGCCGCCTTGGCGGCGACGATCTCGGCGTCGCCCGCCGGATCCGCATGCGCGGCAGGCACGACGACGGTGGCCAGCGCGAGGATTGCCGCGCCGATGAGGCGCCCGGCCATCGGCGCGCCCGCCAAGCGCAGGCAGGAGCGGCGGCAGGCGGCCATGACAGTGCGCGGGACATACTTCGACGACATGCCGCTATTGTCGGTCACCGGGACAGCGCCGACAACCCAAGCTAGAATCGCGGCCGTCGGCGCCGGATGCGTGGCGCCTCGCGAAAGTGGCTCGTGGTACAGCGCAAATCCGCGGTGCCGGTGGTCGGCGTGGTCATGGGCAGCGAAAGTGACTGGGACACGCTGAAGGCGGCAACCGCCCAGCTGGACGCATTTGGCGTCCCGTACGAAACGCGTGTCGTATCCGCGCACCGGATGCCGGACGACCTGTTCGAGTATGCCGAGGACGCGCAGACGCGCGGCCTGCGCGCGATCATCGCCGGCGCCGGCGGCGCCGCTCACCTGCCCGGCATGCTGGCCGCGAAGACAACGGTGCCGGTGCTCGGCGTGCCGGTCGCGTCGAAATACCTGCGCGGCGAGGACTCGCTGCTGTCGATCGTGCAGATGCCCAAAGGCATCCCGGTCGCGACGTTCGCGATCGGCGAGGCGGGTGCGGCCAACGCTGCGCTGTTCGCAGTGGCCATGCTGGCTGCCACCGATGCGTCGCTCGCGCGCAAGCTCGCTGCGTTCCGCGTTCGCCAGACGACCGCCGCGCGCGCGATGCGGGTGCCGCCGGTGCCCAAGCCCTGACGGGTCGGCAGGCGATGGCCGCGGTACCGCCCGGCGCGTGGCTGGGCCTCCTCGGGGGTGGCCAGCTCGGCCGCATGTTCGCAAGCGCGGCGCAGAGCCTCGGCTATCGGGTCGCCGTGCTGGACCCGGGCGCGGATGGCCCCGCCGCCGCCGTCGCCGACCGGCACATTCATGCCGATTACCTCGACGCCACGGGTCTTGCGCGCCTGGCGGCGCTCGCCTCCGCCGTCACGACCGAATTCGAGAACGTGCCTGCCGCGGCACTGGAGTCGCTGGCGGCACACGGCCGCGTGACGCCGGGTGCCGCCAGCGTGGCGATCGCGCAGGACCGCGTCCGCGAGAAATCCTTCCTCGCGCAGCACGGCTTCGCGACGACGGCGTTCGCGGTGCTCGACGACGCGGCCAGTGCCGCCGCCGTGGCGCGCGACGCGGCGCTCGTCCCTGGCATCGTGAAGAGTGCCCGCATGGGTTATGACGGCAAGGGCCAGGTACGCGTGCGGCAGCCGCATGAGGTCGAATCCGCGTGGGCCGGGCTGGGAGGCGTCCCCGCCGTGCTGGAGCGGCTCGTCGACCTGCAGCTCGAGGTCTCGGTGGTCGTCGCCCGCAGCGACGACGGCCACGCGGTCACGTGGCCCGTCGCGGAAAACCGCCATCGCGACGGCATCCTCGACGTGTCGATCGTTCCCGCGCGCATCGACGACGCGCTGGCCGCGGAGGCGCGCGCGACGGCGCTGCGCGTGGCGGACGCCCTCGACTATCGAGGCGTGCTGTGCGTCGAGATGTTCGTCGAGCGGGGCGGCCGGCTGCTCGTCAACGAGATCGCGCCGCGTCCACACAACAGCGGCCATTACACGATCGACGCGTGCGTGACATCGCAGTTCGAGCAGCAGGCGCGCGTGCTGGCCGCGCTGCCCCTCGGCAGCACGCAACTGCTGGCGCCCGCCGTCATGGTCAACGTCCTGGGGGACGTGTGGTTCGATGCGGCCGGCAGCGGCCCGCGCGAGCCGGACTGGTCGGCCGTCCTCGCGCAGCCCTCCGCCAAGCTGCACCTGTACGGCAAGGCGGAGGCGCGGCGCGGGCGCAAGATGGGCCACGTGACATGCCTCGGCCGGACGCTCGACGACGCGCTGGCGACGGCACGCGCGGTGAAGTCGACGCTGGGCATTCCCGGCGAACTGTAGCGTCCCCGCCCTCCCGTCGATGGCGACCGCCGCCTCGCTGCCGCCGGACGACCCGCCGCTCGCCGGCGTGCGCGTGCTGGACCTCACGCGCCTGCTGCCGGGGCCGGTATGCACGCTGTATCTCGCGGACCTCGGCGCCGACGTCGTCAAGGTCGAGGACACCGGCGCGGGCGACTATGCGCGTACGCTCGACGCGGACCCTGGCACGACGAGCGCGTTCTTCCGCCACGTCAACCGCAACAAGCGCTCGCTCGCCGTGGACCTCAAGTCCGCCGCGGGGCGCGCGGTGTTCATGCGCCTTGCGCGCGACGCCGACGTCGTCGTCGAGAGCTTCCGGCCCGGCGTCGCCGCCGCGCTGGGCGTCGACGCGGCTGCGCTGATGGCGCTGCGGCCTGCGCTCGTCTACGCGTCGATCACCGGCTACGGGCAGCACGGCCCGCGCGCGCAGGCCGCCGGGCACGACATCAACTACCTGGGCTATGCGGGGGTGCTCGAGCAGACAGGGACGGCCGGCGGGCCGCCGGCACTCGGCAACCTGCAGGTCGCCGACCTGCTGGGTGGCGCGGCCAGCGCGGCGATCGCGATTCTCGCGGCACTGGCGGCCGCGCAGCGCACCGGGCGTGGCCGCGCGATCGATATCGCGATGGCAGATGCGACGCTCGCGCACAACGTGTTCGCGCTGCACGCGCTGCAGCAGGCGGGGTCGACGCGACCGCGCGGGCAGGACCTGCTGACGGGCGGCGTGCCGTGCTACGGCGTCTACGCGACGGCGGATGGCCGCTACGTGGCCGTGGGCGCGCTCGAGGGCAAGTTCTGGGCGCTGATGTGCCGCACGCTGGGCCGCGACGACCTCGTCGACGCGCAACTCGACACGGGCACGCGTGGCCGCGCTGCGCGCGACGCGCTGTGCGCGCTGTTCGCAAGCCGGCCACTCGCGCACTGGCGCGCGCTGTTCGATGGCGTCGACTGCTGCGTGACGCCGGTGGCGACGCTCGCCGAAGCCCTGGTCGACCCGCAGTTCGCCGCGCGCGGCATGGTGTGGCACCGGCCCGACGGCAGCGTCACGCTGGCGCCGCCGTTCGCGATGCCGGGGGTCGCCGCCGCCGAGCGGCGCCCCGCGCCCGCGCAGGGCGAGCACACCGACGAGATCCTGCGCGCGGCGGGTTACGACGACACCGCGATCGCTGCATTGCGCCGCGACGGCGTCCTAGGGTCCGACCCTATTTTCCGGACCGGGCCACCCGCGAAAAATAGGGTCGGACCCTAGCGCTTGCGCTGGACGCCTGTCGGCAGCGCGACGATCCGCGCGTACTCGGGATCGTCCCAGCGGCAGCCGCGCGCGACGTAGTCGACGGCCATGTCCGTCGCGTCGTTCCCCCAGAACAGCGCGCCGCCGAGCGCCAGCGTCGGCACGCCGAATACGCCCCGCGCGAGCGCCTCGTCCGTGTTGCGCTTGAGCTCGTCCTTCACTTCCGGCGCCGCGATCCGTGCATCGGGGTCGTGCACGCCAAGCGCCTGCGCGAGCTCCGCCCACTCGATCGGCAAGTCGGGCAGGCGCCCGTCCCGCCATACGAAGCGGAAGATCTGCTGCACCGCTGCGAACGTCGAATCGCACCCGATCGCAAGGCGCAGCAGCGGCAGCGGATTGAACGGATGCACATGCGGGAACTTCATCGGGATGCCCAGCGCGCGGGCCTGCCAATACGCATGCTGGTACGTGAACGTGCGCTTGCCGTCGATCTCGGCCGGGCCCTTGTGCTCGAGTTTCGTCAGGATCGCGCCAAACAGCACCGGCTTGCAGCGGACCTGCAGCCGGGGCGCCAGCGCGGGCAGCCGCTCGCACTGGATGTACGAAAACGGCGAGACGAAGTCGAAGTACCAGTCGGCGATGGCCATCGGGCGTGTCCTCGGCGGCGCGCTATCCGCGCGGTCCGTCGCCCGCGGCAGACGCTGCCGTGCCCGCGGCGTCGCCGAACGCTTCCGCGCGCCGCGCCGGCAGCGCCGCGATGACGGCGCGCTTGTCGTCGGCGCTCATCCGCTCCCAGCGCGCGATCTCGTCGAGCGTACGCAGGCAGCCCACGCAGCGCACGCCGTCCGCGTCGAGCGTGCAGATGCTGATGCACGGCGAGGGCGGATTGTCGTCGCGCCAGCGTGCCATCGGTCAGGCGCTCTCCGTGGTGGCCGGGAGTGGCGACTTCGCGTTCAGCGCTCGCGCCACGCGCGACACGGGCTCGCGGTCCAGCGCGCGCGAGATGTACGCACCCGCCTCGCGCAACCGCGTGAGGTCGACGCCGCAGTCGATGCCGAGGCCCTGCAACAGGTAGACGACGTCCTCGCTCGCGACGTTGCCGGTCGCGCCCTTCGCATACGGGCAGCCCCCCAAGCCGGACACCGAACAGTCGAACACGGCGACACCCTCCGCCAGCGACGCGTAGACGTTGGCCAGCGCCTGGCCGTACGTGTCGTGGAAGTGGCCGGCCAGCATCGCGACCGGCACGCGCTCCGCGACCGTGCGGATCAGCGCGCGCGTCTTGCCGGCGGTGCCGGTCCCGATCGTGTCCCCCAGCGACACCTCGTAGGCACCGAGGTCGCGCAGCGCCGCCGCGACGTCGCGGACGGCGGTCGCGGCGACGTCGCCTTCGTACGGGCACCCGAGCACGCAGGAAATGTAGCCGCGCACGCGGATGCCGTGCTGCGCGGCGGCGGCGAACACGGGCGCCGCGCGCGCGAGGCTCTCGGCAATGCTGCAGTTGATGTTCCGCTGCGAGAACGATTCGCTCGCCGCGACGAACACGGCGATCTCGTCCGCGTGCGCCGCGAGCGCGCCCTCGAAGCCCTTCATGTTCGGCACGAGTACCGGATAGTGGACGCCCGGCTTGCGGCGGATCCGACGCATCACCTCCGCGGCGTCGGCGAGCTGCGGCACCCACTTCGGCGACACGAACGACGTCGCCTCGACGGCGGAGAAGCCCGCGTCGCTCAGCCGGTCGATGAGGCCCACCTTGACGTCGGTGGGCACCAGCGCCTTCTCGTTCTGCAGGCCGTCGCGCGGCCCCACTTCGACGAGGCGCACGCGGGCCGGCAGGCCATCGTCGCGGTGAACGGTCATCGCGCGACTCCTTCTGCTGCGGCGTCGGCGGTGAAGTCGACGAGGTCGACGCCTTCGGCGACGCGCTCGCCCACGGCGCCGTGCACGGCCGCGACGACGCCCGCGGCCGGCGCGACGATCGTGTGTTCCATCTTCATCGCTTCGACGACGACGAGCGGCGCGCCCTTGTCGACGCGCGTCCCGGCCGTGACGACGATCGCGACGATCGTGCCCGACATCGGCGCGTGCAGATGGCCGTCGCCTCCCTCGTCGGCGGGTGCCGCGGCGTAAGGATCCGCGCGGGTCAGCCGCGCCCGCACGCCGTCGCCAGCGACGAGCCGCTGCGTGCCCTCGGCGATCACGACGACGCGCCGGCGTTGCGTCCCGTCGTCGAGCACGAACGCGCATTCGCCGGCGGCGGTCGCGCGAGGCTCGACGTCGAACCGCACGTCCATCCGCACGCCATCGCCGTCCAGCGCAAGCGCGCGCGACCCCCGCGGGACGACGCGCAGCGCGTGTGTCGCGTGCGCGTCGGCATAGGTCCACGTCAGCGCGTGCGTGGCGCTGCCGGACCACCACGCGTCGATGGCGCTCCACGGCGAGCGGTGACCGCCGGACGCCGTGGCTGCGGCGGAGTCGCCGAGCGCAATCCAGTCGGCCACCGCCGCCGCGGCCAGCGCGAGCGGAGGCGCCGGCGCCGGCGCGAGCAGCGTCGCACGGTCGCGCGCGATCAGCCCGGTATCGACGTCGCCGCGCGCGAACGCCGGATGCGCGACGACGCGCTCCAGCAACGCGACGTTGGTCGCCACCCCGGTGATCGCGCACTGCGCCAGCGCCTCGCGCATCAGCGCCAGCGCGCTCGCGCGATCCGTGCCGTGCACGATCAGCTTGGCCAGCATCGGGTCGTAGTACGGCGACACCTCGTCGCCCGCCTGGAACCCGGTGTCGATGCGCACGCGCGCCGACGGGGCGGGCATCCGCCAATGGCGGATGGTGCCGATCGAGGGCAGGAATTCGCGCTCCGGGTCCTCGGCATACAGCCGCGCTTCCAATGCATGGCCGTGGATCGCGAGCTGATCCTGCGCGAGCGGCAGCGGCTCGCCCGCCGCAACGCGCAATTGCCACTCGACAAGGTCGAGCCCGGTGATCATCTCGGTGACCGGGTGCTCCACCTGCAGGCGCGTGTTCATTTCCATGAAATAGAACGTGCCGTCGGTGTCGGCGATGAACTCGACCGTGCCCGCACCGACGTAGCCGATCGCGCGCGCGGCCGCCACGGCGGCTTCGCCCATCGCGCGCCGGCGTTCCGCCGTCATGCCTGGCGCGGGCGCCTCCTCGAGCACCTTCTGGTGGCGCCGCTGGACCGAGCAATCACGCTCGAACAGGTAGACCGCGCCGCCGTGCGTGTCGGCGAACACCTGGATCTCGATGTGGCGCGGCGTCGTCAGGTAACGCTCGACGAGCACGCGCGCGTCACCGAAGCTGGCCTGCGCCTCGCGCTGCGCGGACGCGAGCGCCGCCGCGAAGCCCGCTGCGTCGTCCGCGATCTTCATGCCCTTGCCGCCGCCACCCGCCGTCGCCTTGATCAGCACGGGAAAGCCGATGCGCGCGGCCTCGCGCGCGAGCAGCGTCGGGTCCTGGTCGTCGCCGTGATAGCCGGGCACCAGCGGGACGGACGCGTGTTCCATGATGCGCTTGGCCGCCGACTTGGAGCCCATCGCGGCGATCGCCGCCGGCGGCGGCCCGACGAACACGATCCCGGCGGCGGCGCACGCGGCGGCGAAGTCCTCGTTCTCCGACAGGAAGCCATAGCCGGGATGGATCGCGTCGGCACCGGCCTTGCGCGCGATGTCCAGGATGTGCGCGCCGTCGAGGTAGGACTCGCGCGGCGGCGCAGGACCGAGCCGCCACGCCTCGTCGCAGGCGGCGACGTGCAGCGCGTGCGCGTCCGCATCCGAATAGACCGCGATCGTGCGGATGCCCATGCGCCGCGCCGTTCGCGCGACGCGGCACGCGATCTCGCCACGGTTCGCGATCAGCAGCGTGCGGATCGGCGTGGTCATCGGCGGCATTCCTCTTGCGGGCTCACGGGTCGCGCCGCCACGTCGTCTGCAGCGCATCGTTATCCGCGCGCTGCGGTGCGCGGAACAGCGCGCCGACGCGCAAAAAAAGGCCGCGCAGCGCGCGCCAGATCTTCGGCAGCAGCCACAGCGCGGCGCCGATCATCACCACGACGAGCGCCAGGGCGACGAGCGGATGCGTGAACGCGACGACGACCAGCGTCCCCACCGTCAGGTCCTCGCCGAACGACGCGGCCCAGTTCGAGAAGGGCTCCGGCGACGTGTTGATCAGTACGCGGCTCCCCGTCTTGGTCAGGTGGCTGCCGGCGGCGAGCGAGCCGCCGAGGATGGCCGCCGCGAACGTCGTCGCGGCACCGCTGTCGCCGAAGACGCTGGCCGCCAGCGCGGCCCCCGCCGGTATGCGCACGAACGTCTGCACGAAATCCCACGCGCTGTCGACGCCCGGGATCTTGTCGGCGAAGAACTCCACGGCGAACATGAAGAACGCCGCGGCGAGCACGAACGGATGCGCGAGGATCGCGAGGCCGCCGGGCAGCGGGATCCAGCCCAGGTAGCCCAGGCCACCCACGATGAACAGCACCGCATACAGGCGGATGCCGCTCGCCCATCCCAGCGTGGCGGCAAGGGCGATCAGTTGCCAGGTCGTGAACTCGGGTATCGGCATGCGTTCGCTCGTGCAGGCGCTCGCGTCAGTCGCGCGGCGGCACCCAGGCCGCCGGCCGCTTGCCGAGGAACGCGGCGACCCCTTCCTTCGCTTCGTCGCCGGCGCGGACGGACGCGATCCGCTGCGCGGTGTCCTCGATCACCGCTTCCGAGATGGGGGTGTTGCCGATCGCGCGCAACAGGTCCTTGGCCGCATCCTGTGCCTGGGGGCCCGCCGCGAGCAGCGAGCGGACCACGGTCGCGATCCGCGCGTCGAGTTCCGGCGCGGCAACCACTTCGTGCAACAGGCCGATGCGCAGCGCCTCGGCGGCGGCGAACCGCTCGGCCGTCAGCATGTAGCGTTGCGCGGCGCGCGGGCCGATCGCGCGGACGACGTAGGGACCGATCGTCGCCGGGATGAGGCCCAGCCGCGCTTCCGACAGCGCGAACGTCGCCTCGGGCACGCCGAACGCGATGTCGCAGCAGGCGACGAGGCCCACGCCGCCGCCAAACGCCGCGCCATGGACACGCGCGATCGTCGGCTTGCGCACCGTCGCGACCGCCTCGAGCATTGCTGCGAGCGAACGCGCGTCGGCGAGGTTGTCCGCGTGATCGTAGCCGGACATCCGCCGCATCCAGTGCAGGTCCGCGCCGGCGCAGAAGCTGGGCCCTTCGCCCGCGAGCACGATCACGCGCGTCGCCGGGTCGGCGCCAAGCGCATTGAACGCCGCGGTGATCTCGGCGATCAACGTCTCGTCGAACGCGTTGTGGACGTCCGGCCGCGCGAGCGTCACCCGCGTAACGGCGGCCGCGGTGTCGATCGTCAGTGCGCGGTAGCTGTGCATCGGATCCTCACATCCGGAACACGCCGAAGCGCGTGTCGGGAATCGGCACGTTCAACGCGGCGGCGAGGCCCAGCGCCAGCACGCGGCGCGTGTCGGCCGGGTCGATGACGCCGTCGTCCCACAGCCGCGCGCTCGCATAGTACGGATGACCCTCGCGCTCGTATTGCGCCCGGATGGGGGCGCGGAACGCCGCCTCCTCGTCGGCGCTCCAGGTCCCGCCGCGAGCCTCGATGCCGTCGCGCTTGACGGTGGCGAGCACGGTTGCGGCCTGTTCGCCGCCCATCACGGAAATCCGCGCGTTGGGCCACATCCACAGGAAACGCGGGTCGAACGCGCGGCCGCACATGCCGTAGTTGCCGGCGCCGTAGCTGCCGCCGATGATCACGGTGAGCTTCGGCACCGCCGCACACGATACGGCGGTGACCATCTTGGCGCCGTCCTTCGCGATGCCGCCGGCCTCGTACTTCTGCCCGACCATGAAGCCCGTGATGTTCTGCAGGAACACGAGCGGCACCTTGCGCTGTGCGGCGAGCTCGATGAAGTGCGCGCCCTTCTGCGCCGACTCGCCATACAGCACGCCGTTGTTGGCGACGATGCCCACCGGGTAGCCTTCGATCCGCGCGAAGCCGGTGACGAGCGTCGTGCCGTAGCGCGCCTTGAATTCGTCGAGCACGCTGCCGTCGACGATCCGCGCGATCACCTCGCGCACGTCGTAGGGCTTCCTGATGTCGGCGTTGATGACGCCGTACAGCTCCTCGGTGGCGTAGCGCGGCGGCTCTGAGGGCCGCACGTCCAGCGTGGCGCCCGGCGCGCGGCCCAGGTGGCCGACGATGTTGCGCGCAATGCCCAGCGCATGCAGGTCGTTCTCGGCGAGGTGGTCGGCCACGCCCGACACACGCGTGTGCACGTCGCCGCCGCCCAGGTCCTCGGCGCTGACGATCTCGCCGGTGGCGGCCTTCACCAGCGGCGGCCCCGCGAGGAAGATCGTGCCCTGGTTGCGCACGATGATCGACTCGTCGGCCATCGCCGGCACGTAGGCCCCGCCTGCCGTGCACGAGCCCATGACGACGGCGATCTGCGGGATGCCCGCTGCCGACATCTGCGCCTGGTTGAAGAAGATGCGGCCAAAGTGCTCGCGGTCGGGGAACACGTCCGTCTGGTTGGGCAGGTTGGCGCCACCCGAGTCGACGAGGTAGATGCACGGCAGGCCGTTGACGCGTGCGATGTCCTGCGCGCGCAGGTGCTTCTTGACGGTCATCGGGTAGTAGGTGCCGCCCTTGACGGTCGCGTCGTTGCAGACGATCACGCATTCGCGGCCCGCGACGCGGCTGATGCCGGTGATGATGCCGGCCGCGGCGATGTTGTCGTCGTACATGCCGTGTGCGGCCAGCGCCGAAAACTCGAGGAACGGGCTGCCATCGTCGAGCAGCCGGCGCACGCGCTCGCGCGGCAGCAGCTTGCCGCGGGCCTCGTGCTTCGCACGCGCCGCCGCACCACCGCCCTGCTCGATCGCGGCGAGCCTGGCCCGCAAGTCCTCGACCAGCAGGCGCATCGCGTCGCGGTTGGCGACGAACGTCGCGTCGCGCGGGGACAGCCTGGATTCGATCACCGGCATCGCGGTCAGCCCCGGCGCGCGGCCGGATTCGGCAACGGCGACGTCAGCTCGACGAGGTGGCCCGCCGGATCCACGAGATGCGCGACACGCAGGAACCAGCTCGGCTGGTCGTGCGGTGCCGACAGCAGCGTCACGCCGCGCTCCTCGCACCACTCGGCGGCGGCGTCGACGTTCGCAACCTGGATCTGCAGTACCGCGTCGCCCGGCCCCGCCCCCGCGGCGACGACGGCGTGCGACGTGCCGAGCGCCGCGGTCATCACCGCGCGCGCGACAAGGCCGATGCGGGCGGCGCCGGTGTCGAGTTCGACGTAGACACCGGGCACGTCGACGGCGACCTTGAAGCCGAGCGTGTCGCGGTAGAACCCGATCATCGCGGAGAAGTCGTCGACGACGAAGCGGACGTGCGTAAGGCCGGTCATCCGGTGGACTCCCCTGGGGAGGGCCGCAGCAGGTTCGTGCCCTGCGCGGTCACGTAGACGGTCGCGTTGACGGAGTCGCGGACGACGCCGTCCAGCTCGACCACGTAGCCCTGCAGCGACGGCTTGTAGACGCAGTCGCGCACGGTCCACACGAACTCGACGGTGGCGCCGGCCGGCACGGCGCGCTGCAGCTTGAACGCGAACCCGAGGCCCAGCGCCAGGCCATGGCGCGACAGCGAGGCGGCGTCGAGTCCCATCAGCAACGCGAGCACCTGCGTCGCGCTCGCGATGAGGGTGCCGAAAGGCCCCGCCGCGGCGGCGGCATCGTCGTGATGCAACGGGTTGTCGTCACCGGCCAGCGTCGCGAACTGGCGGATCGACGCGGCGTCGAGCGTGACCGTGCGCGACCACGACTCGCCGCCCGCGAACGGATGGGGCATCACCGCCGCAATCGCCGTACTCATCGCACGAGGTCCCGGCCGATGACGAGCCGCTGGATGTCGCTCGTGCCCTCGTAGATCTGGCACACGCGCACGTCGCGCCAGATGCGCTCGACGGGAAAGTCGTTGACGTAACCGTAGCCGCCGTGCACCTGGATGGCCGCCGAGCACACGCGCTCCGCCATCTCGGACGCGAACAGCTTCGCCATCGACGCCTCGCGCAGGCACGGCTGGCCCGCATCGCGCAGCGCGGCCGCATGCCACACCATCTGGCGCGCGACCTCCACCTCGGTCGCCATGTCGGCGAGCCGGAAATTGACGGCCTGGTGCTCGGCGATCGGCTTGCCGAAGCTCACGCGCTCGCGCGCATAGGCAACGGCGGCCTCGCACGCGGCGCGCGCCATGCCCACGGCCTGCGCGGCGATGCCGATGCGCCCCGCTTCCAGGTTGCCGAGCGCGATCCGGTAGCCGGCGCCTTCGTCGCCCAGCCGGTTGGCCGCCGGGACGACGCAATCCTCGAACGCGATCTGGGCGGTGTCCGACGCATGCTGCCCGACCTTGTCCTCGATCCGCGCGACGCGATAGCCGGGCGTCCTGGTGTCGACGACGAACGCGCTGATGCCGCGCTTGCCCGCCGCGCGATCCGTGACCGCGAACACGACGGCCCAGTCGGCATGGCTGCCCGTCGTGATGAACTGCTTGACGCCGTTCAGCACATATTCGTCGCCGCGACGCTCCGCGCGCGTCGTGATGGCGCCGGCATCCGAGCCCACGTGCGGCTCCGTGAGGCAGAAGCAGCCGAGCTGCTCACCCGCGGCGAGCGGCGGCAGCAGCCGGTCACGCTGCTCGTCGTTGCCGTACGCGAGGATCGGCCCGCACACGACCGAATTCTGGACGCTGACGATCGTCGACGTCGCGCCGTCGCCGGCCGCGATCTCCTCCAGCGCGACGGCAAGCGACAGGTAATCCGCACCCGCCCCGCGCCAGCGCTCGGGCACGACCATGCCCAACGCACCGAGCGCACCGAGCTCGCGCAGTTCCGCGCGCGGGAAATGGTGCTCGCGGTCCCAGCGCGCAGCGTTCGGCGCCAGCCGCTCCTGCGCGAATGCGCGGATGGAATCACGGATCAACGTCTGGGTTTCGTCGAGCAGCATCGCGGGCGTCAGCGACGGGAATCGACAACGAGGCGCAACGCGAGCGCGCCGAACACGGTGGCCAGCGCGCGCCGCGCCCACGCGAGGCGCCGCGCCGACGACGGGCCGCTTGCAAACCAGCGGTGCACGCGCGCGGCGATCAGCACCGTCACCGCGTCGAACGGCAGCACGACCAGCACCTGCGTCACGCCGAGCAGCAGCGTCTGCACGAGGACCGGCCCGCGCGCCGGGTCCACGAACTGGGGCAGCAACGCGAGCTCGAACAGCGCGACCTTCGGATTGAAGATGCCGGTGATCGCGCCGTCGCGATATAGCTTCCACGCCGGCGCGCCGGCGTCGGGATCGACGGTCGCGCTCGCCGCGTCGCGCGCGCGCCACGTCTGCCACGCGAGCCACGCAAGGTATAGGGCGCCGGCGATCCGCAGCGCGTCGTACGCGAGCGGCACCGCCATCAGTAGCGCTGACAGGCCGAACGCGGCAAGCAGCGCGTGGAACGCGAGCCCCGTCTGCGTCCCGGCCAGCGTGTACCAGCCCGCGCGCCGCCCCTGCGCCAGCGTGCGGCTCACGAGCAGCAGCGTGTTGGGACCGGGCGTCAGCGCCAGCGCGACGCAGGCCAGCACGAACAGTCCGAACGTGGTCGGTGCGATGGGACTCATGCGCTACCTTGCGAAGAAGCGCCGTGCGGCGCGCCATCGTGATCGTACCCGAGTTGCCGCGCGAGACCGCCGGTGGCGTCGAGGATGGCCGTGGCCATTGCCGGGGGCAGTTCCGCCCGCCACGCACCGGCACGCTGCGGCAACGGCGGCCGCGCCAGGTTGACGTGGATGCTGCGTCGATCGTCCTCGCTGACGACGCGCCCGCTCGTGTGCCGCCGCCCGTGCAGCCGCGCGAGACGCTCGCGGCCGTGGGCGCTCGGCTCGGTCATCGCGGGCGCGTAGTCGAGCCCCAGCCATTCACACAGCCGCGCAAGCTCGCGCGCGGGATCGCCGACGAGGTCCTCGTAGCGCGTCTCGCGGTAATGCGGCAGCGCGGCGCCGGTGCGCCGCGCGAGCGCGACCTGCTCGGCCCAGCCGCGCGCGAGCTGGACGAGGTCGCGCGTCGGCGCGAACCACGTGCGGCTCCACGACAGCACGGTGTCGCGCGGGTCGCGGATCACGTGGATGAAATGCGCCTCCGGCAGCACGTTCGCGATCTGCGCCATCACGAACAGGTCGTCCGGCGTCTTTTCGCCCGCGCGCGACTTGCCGTTGGTCTCCGCGTACAGGTCGAAGAACGCGTGCAGCCCCGCTGCCACGGTGAACGGCTTCAGTGCGGCGATGCGCTGCACGAAGGCGTCGCGTGCCAGGCCGAAATCGTTCCAGTTGGAAATCGGCGTCACGTCCGTCGTGACGACATCGACGAAGCGCTGGCGCTGGCGCTCCGCATCGCCGTCCAGCATCACGACCGATTTCATGAACGCCGTCTCCGGCGGCATCGCGAGTTCCGGATGCGTGTCCAGCATCACGGCGAGCAGCGATGTTCCCGAACGCGGGCAGCCGACGATCACCGGGAAGGGTGGCCGCGGCGTGGCGCCAGCGTGGGTCATCGCCGGCATACCGCCTACAGCCGTTCGATCGCGAGCGCCGTAGCCTCGCCGCCGCCGATGCACAAGGCGGCGACACCGCGCCGGCCACCGGTCTTGCGCAGCGCGCCGAGCAGCGTGACGACGATCCGCGCGCCGGAGGCGCCGATCGGGTGGCCCAGCGCCGTCGCGCCGCCGTGCACGTTGAGCTTCGCATGCGGGATCGCGTGATCCTTCATCGCCGCCATCGCGACGACGGCGAACGCCTCGTTCACCTCGAACAGGTCGACCGCGGGCGTCGACCAGCCGGTCTTCGCGTACAGCTTCGAGATGGCGGCCACGGGCGCCGTCGTGAAGAGGCCGGGCTCCTGCGCATGCGTCGCGTGCGCGACGATCACCGCCAGTGGCTTGAGGCCGCGCTTCTCGGCCGTGGAGCGGCGCATCAGCACGACGGCGGCGGCGCCGTCGGAGATCGAGCTGGAATTGGCGGCCGTCACGGTGCCGTCCTTGCGGAACGCGGGCTTCAGCGTCGGGATCTTGGCCGGCTGCGCCTTCGCGGGCTGCTCGTCGTGGTCGACCACGGTGTCGCCCTTCTTGCCGGACACGGTCACCGGCGCGATCTCCCACGCGAAACTGCCGTCCTCGTTGGCCGCCAGCGCCCGACGCAGCGATTCGGTCGCGTACGCGTCCTGCGCCTCGCGCGTGAACGCATACTGGCCCGCGCAATCTTCCGCGAACGTGCCCATCAGCCGGCCCTTGTCGTAGGCGTCCTCGAGCCCGTCGAGGAACATGCTGTCCTGCACGGTCTGGTGACCCATCCGGTAGCCGCCGCGCGCCTTGGGCAGCAGGTAGGGCGCGTTCGTCATGCTCTCCATGCCGCCGGCGACGACCACGTCCTGCGAGCCGGCGACCAGCGCGTCATGCGCGAGGATGATGGCCTCCATCGCGGAGCCGCACATCTTGTTGACGGTCGTGCACACGGTCGACAGCGGCAGGCCCGCCTTCAACGCAGCCTGGCGCGCAGGCGCCTGGCCCTGCCCCGCCGGGAGCACGCAGCCGAACACCACGCGCTCGACGTCGGCGGGCGCGACGCCCGCGCGCTCGACGGCAGCCTTGATGGCGGCGGCGCCGAGCTCGCTGGCGGTCAGCGACGCAAAGTCGCCCTGGAAGCCGCCCATCGGCGTGCGGGCGGCCGCCACGATGACGATAGGATCATTATTCATGTTCACCTCCTGCAAACGCGCTCATTTCGTCTCGTTGTAGAGCTCGCGGCCGATCAGCATCCGCCGGATCTCGGACGTGCCGGCGCCGATCTCGTAGAGCTTGGCGTCGCGCCACAGCCGGCCCGTCGGGTACTCGTTGATGTAGCCGTTGCCGCCCAGGCACTGGATGGCCTCGCCGGCCATCCACGTCGCCTTCTCGGCCGCGTAGAGGATGGCGCCTGCCGCGTCCTTGCGTGTCGTCTCGCCGCGATCGCAGGCGGCGCCCACCGCGTAGACGTAGGCGCGGCACGCGTTCATCGTCGTGAACATGTCGGCGAGCTTGCCCTGCATCAGCTGGAATTCGCCGATCGACTGGCCGAACTGCTGCCGCTCGTGCACGTACGGCAGCACGACGTCGAGGCATGCGGCCATGATCCCGAGCGGGCCACCAGCCAGCACTGCCCGCTCGTAGTCGAGGCCGCTCATCAGCACGTTGACACCGCGCCCTTCCGCGCCGAGCACGTTGTCGACCGGCACCGCGCAATCCTGGAACACGAGCTCGCACGTATTGCTGCCGCGCATGCCGAGCTTGTCCAGCTTCTGGGCCGTCGAGAAGCCGGGCATGCCTTTCTCGACGATGAACGCGGTGATGCCGCGTGGACCCGCCTGCGCGTCGGTCTTCGCGTAGACCACCAGCGTGTCCGCGTCGGGCCCGTTGGTGATCCACATCTTGTTGCCGTTGAGCATGAAATGGTCGCCGCGGCGGTCGGCCCGAAGGCGCATCGACACGACATCGGAGCCGGCCCCCGGCTCGCTCATCGCAAGCGCGCCGACGTGCTCGCCCGTGATCAGCTTCGGCAGGTACTTGGCCTTCTGCGCGTCGTTGCCGTTGCGGCGGATCTGGTTGACGCACAGGTTGGAATGGGCGCCGTAGGACAGCCCCACCGAGGCGGACGCGCGCGAGATCTCCTCCATCGCGACGATGTGCGCGACGTAGCCGAGCGCGGAGCCGCCGTAGGCCTCGTCGACGGTGATGCCCAGCAACCCGAGGTCGCCGAGCTTGCGCCACAGGTCCATCGGGAACTGGTTGTCGCGGTCGATGGCTGCGGCGCGCGGCGCGATCTCGTCGGCGGCGAACGCGCGCACCGTGTCGCGCAACATGTCGATCGTCTCGCCCTGGGCGAACTTGAGGGACGGGTAGTCGGCCATCGTGGCTCCTCGCTGCGCGTCTAGCCGCGCTCCGGGCGATTCTGCATCACCATCAGCGTCTGTTGCAGCATGGCGACCAGCGTCCGTCGGCCACCCTGCTCCGCGTGCACCTCGCCGCGCGTGATCGCAAGCGTGCGACCCGGCTTGACGACGAAGCCTTCGGCCACCAGCCGCTCGCCCTGCGCAGGCGCGAGCAGGTTGATCTTGAACTCGACGGTCAGCACGTTGGTGTCCGGCGGAAACAGCGTGTAGCCGGCATAGCCTCCGGCCGTATCCACCAGCGCGCTGACCGCGCCGGCATGCACGTAGCCGTGCTGCTGGGCGACGGCGGGCGAAGGCACGAGCGCGATCGCGCAATAGCCCGGGGCGACGTCGACCAGCGTGGCGCCGAGCGTCGCCATCATCCCCTGGCGCGCAAAGCTCGCCCGTACGCGTTCGCGGAAGTCGGCAGAAGGTGGTTGGAACATCGGCGGCGCGGGTCCGGAAGCGGCTGGCGATTGTGGATGACGTTTACGTAAACGTCAATTGCGCAGGGTCGCGCCGCCTCCGCTCAGCGGGCGCCCGCCTCCTTGAGCCGGCGGCGGCATTCGCGCTCGATGCCGTCGATCTCGGCCAGCGTCGCCGCGATGTCCTCCTTCTGCTGCAGCAGGCGGGCGCGGCGGTCCGCGAGCAGCTCCAGGAACTTCGCGAGCTGTCCGCGCTCGTTGCGCGACACCTCGTACATGTCCAGCAGCTCGGCGATTTCGGACAACGCGAGCCCGAGCCGCTTGCCGCGCAGGATCAGCTTGATGCGCACGCGCTCCCGCTCGCCGTAGACCCGCGTGCGTCCCGCGCGCTGCGGCGCCAGCAGGCCCTCGTCTTCGTAGAAGCGGATGGCGCGCGTCGTCAGTGCGAATTCCTTCGCCAGCGCGGAAATCGAATACGTCGCGGCGCGCGCGGCGCCGGCAGGGTGGGCCATCGGGCAGGAGTGCGCGGGAAGCGCGAATTGCGCGGCGGCACTGCCGCAAGGTCACGATAACATAGCGCCGACGATGAATGCCCCGCACGCCCCCGCGCTCGAGTACCCGTTTCCCACGCCACCCGCGCCCGGCACGACTTTGACCGTCGCACCGGGCGTCGAGTGGTTGCGGATGCCGCTGCCGTTCGCGCTGGACCACGTGAACCTGTGGCGGCTGTCGACCGCGCATTCGCGCGTGCTCGTCGACACGGGGTACGGCGACGCGCCCACCCGCGCGCTGTGGGACGCGCTGCTCGCCGGCGCGCCCGCGCCCACGGGCGTCATCTGCACCCACTATCACCCGGACCATGCGGGCAATGCGGCGTGGCTCGCGACGCGCTTTGGCGTCCCGGTGCGGATGACGCTTGGCGAGTGGCTCACCGCGCAGCGCTTCCACGCCGCGAGCGTCGACGGCCTGGCGGCGCTGTTCGCCGCGCACGGCCTCGCGCCGGCGCACGTGGCGGCGCTCGTCGAGCGCGGGAACCGTTACCGCAGCGCGGTCCCGGAGGTCCCCGCGACGTTCATGCGGATCATCGACGGCGACGACATCGAGGCGGCGGGCACGCGCTGGCGCGTGCTGGTCGGCCATGGCCACTCGCCGGAGCACGCGGCCTTGCATGCGGCGGAATCCGGCCTGCTCATCGCGGGCGACATGCTGCTGCCGCGGATCAGCACCAACGTCAGCATCTCGGCAGCGGAGCCCGACGGCGACCCGCTCGCCCGCTTCCTCGCGTCGCTGGACGCGCTCGAAGCGCTGCCTGCGGGGACGCTGGTGCTGCCTTCGCACGGCCTCCCCTTCCGCGGCGCAGCATTGCGCGTCGCCGCGTTGCGCGCGCATCATGCGGCGCGCCTCGCGGAACTCGCCGACCATGTGCGCGCGATGCACGGGCCGGTGGCCGCGGCCGACGTCCTCGGCGTGCTGTTCAAGCGGACGCTCGACCTGCAGCAGCAGTATTTCGCGATGGGCGAAGCCATCGCGCATCTCAACTACCTGTGGCATCGCGGCGCGCTGCACCGGCACGTCGATGCCGAAGGCCAGATTCGCTTCACGAGCGCCGCATGACCACCAGACCCCCGAGCCGCAAGCCCTCCACGCGCAAGGCGACGCCGCGCAACGCGCCCGCAAAGCCCGCGCGGCCCGCAACCCCCGTGCCCGCGCCGGCCAGGCCCGCGGCCGCGCCGGCCAAGCCCCCGGCCAACGCACGCCCGCCGGTACCGCCGTTCGATCCTGCGGAGCTCGCGGCATCGCTCGCCGCCGCGGCGGAACGCAGCGCGCGCGTGATCGGCGATTTCGCGGCGCGCCAGGCCGCGGCGCCCCACGTGTTCGAGGACGAGCTGGGCCTCGGCAAGGCATTCCTCGAGCTGTCGTCGCAGATGCTCGCCAACCCCGCCAAGCTCGCCGAGGCGCAGCTGGGATTGTGGAACGACTACATGAACCTGTGGCAGTCGTCGTTCCTGCGGATGGTCGGTGCCGAAGCCGCGCCGGTCGTCGAGCCCGACAAGGGCGACAAGCGCTTCCGTCACGAGGACTGGCAGCAGCTGTTCCTGTTCGACTACATCAAGCAGTCCTACCTGATCGCGGCGCGCTGGCTGCATCACAACGTGGCGAGCGTCGAAGGCCTCGACGACACCACGAAGC
The DNA here is from genome assembly GCA_018241745.1 of Pseudomonadota bacterium. GTDB lineage: Bacteria > Pseudomonadota > Gammaproteobacteria > Burkholderiales > Casimicrobiaceae > VBCG01. Next base: position 18,950 of record JAFEDG010000149.1, on the reverse strand, counting down.
GCAAGGTCGACTTCTTCACGCGGCAATACATCGACGCGCTGGCCCCGTCCAACTTCGCGCTGACCAACCCCGAGGTGTTCCGCGAGACGATCGCGACCGGCGGCGGCAACCTGGTCAAGGGGCTCAACAACCTGCTCGGCGACATCGAGCGCGGCAACGGTCGCGTGCGGATCTCGATGACGGACCCGAAGGCGTTCGAGCTCGGCGTCAACATCGCGACGACGCCCGGCAAGGTCGTGTTCCGCAACGACCTGATCGAGCTGATCCAGTTCGAGCCGCTGACGAAGAAGCAGTTCCAGCGGCCGCTGCTCGTGATGCCGCCGTGGATCAACAAGTACTACATCCTCGACCTGCGCGAGAAGAACTCGTTCCTGCGCTGGTGCGACCAGCAGGGGATGACGGTGTTCGTGATCTCGTGGGTCAACCCGGACGCGAAGCTCGCCGCCAAGAACTTCGAGGACTACATGCTCGAGGGCCCGCTCGCGGCGCTGGACGCGATCGCGGACGCCACCGGGGAGAAGGCGGTGAACGCCGTCGGCTATTGCCTCGGCGGCACGCTGCTCGCCGCGACACTGGGCTACATGGCGGCCAGGAAGGACACGCGGATCGCCAGCGCCACGTTCATGACGTCGCTGATCGACTTCTCGCACGCGGGCGAGCTCGAGGTATTCATCGACGAGGCCCAGGTGGCCTCGCTCGAGAAGAAGATGAACGAGCGCGGCTACCTCGAAGGCAGCGAGATGGCCAACACGTTCAACCTGCTGCGCGCCAACGACCTGATCTGGTCGTTCGTCATCAACAACTACCTGCTCGGCCGCGACCCGTTCCCGTTCGACCTGTTGCACTGGAACTGCGACTCGACGCGGATGCCCGCGGCGATGCACAGCTTCTACCTGCGCAACTTCTACATGAAGAACCTGCTGCGCGAACCGGGCGGCGTCAAGCTCGGCGGCGTGCCGATCGACCTCGCGAAAGTCCGGGTACCGACGTACTTCGTGTCGGCGATCGAGGACCACATCGCGCCGTGGAAGACGACGTTCGCCGGGCCCTCGCTGGTGTCGGGGCCGTCGCGGTTCGTGCTGTCCGGGTCCGGGCACATCGCCGGGATGGTCAATCCGCCGGCCGCCGAGAAATACGGGTTCTGGACCAGCGACATGGACGTCCGCGGCGCGGATCCCGACCAGTGGCTCGCGGGTGCGCACGCGCATCCCGGCTCGTGGTGGACCGACTGGCGCGCATGGCTCGACCCGCACCTCGGGCGCGAGGTTGCGGCGCGTACGCCCGGCAAGTCGGGACATAAGTCGCTGGGCAACGCACCCGGAACGTACGCGCGCATCCGCGCGGACGGCTGAACCCGATGGCTGTCAGCGCGGCGACGCGCGCCACCGGCCGTCATACGCTTCGCCGCCCCGTGCAAGGCACGCAGGCGCGCGGTAACGCAGCATGCGCTGCATCGCAGACCGGAGAATCGCCATGTACCGCAGACTCGCATTGATCGCCGCACTCGCGGCCAACGCTGCCTATGCGCAACCCGCGCCGCCACCCCCGCCGCCGCGCCCGGTATGCGTCGATTGCGGCACCGTGCAGTCGGTCAGCGCGTACCAGCAGAAGGGCGGCAGCAGCGGCGTGGGTGCCGTTGCGGGGGGTGTCCTGGGAGGCGTGCTGGGCCACCAGATCGGCAGCGGCCGCGGCAACACCGTTGCCACGGTGGCGGGCGCCGCAGGCGGCGCGGTCGTCGGCAACGAAATCGAGCGCAACCGCAACACGACGACGTCGTGGCAGGTCCACATCCGCATGGACGACGGCAAGAACCGTACGTTCAACTACAGCGCGCAGCCGACGGTGCGCAGCGGCGATCGCGTGCAACTGATCGACGGCGGCCGCCGCCTCGCATTGCTCGCGCCGCGCTGACGCCGGTTACGGGCAACGGCGCGCAAGGTGCGCGCCGTTGCCGTTGCAGACCACGCTGGAGTCGGGGCGCCGCACCCTGTTACGGGTGCTCCTTCTCCTTGTCCCTGCCCTTTTCGCCGCCGCCACCCCCGCGGTTTTCGCCGCGGTTGTTGCCGTTGGCGTTGCCGTTGCCGCCGCCGTGCTGGGGATTCGACGCGCCCGGGCCCGCGTGAGGTTGTGCCTGCGCTCCGGGCTCCGCCCGCGGAGGAGGCTCCGCCCGCGAAGCGTTCGCTCCACCCGTACCCCCACGAGTCGGCGGCTTCTGCGCAGGCTCCGCGCGCGGCGCGTTCGGGGCGACTCGAGGGGGCTCGTGCGTCGGCGCTTCCGTGCGGGGCCGGTTGTCGCCATTACCCTGTGGCGGTGCCGGCGGCTTGGGGGGCGTGGGCGGCGGCGCCGACGCAGGACGCTCGTTGCGATGACTCTGGCCGCGGGTGGGCGGTAGCGGCGTCCCGTTTCCAGAGGGCGGCGGAGAGTCACTCGGGCGCGCCGTCGGCTCGCCTCGCGGCGGGGATCCGGCGCCCGCCGGCGGCCCGCCAGGACGACCCTTCCGCTCCGTGTCCACGGAAGGCGGCGTGCTGCCTCCCGGCGCCGGCGCCGGCGGCTGCGGCGCGACTTCGTTGGTTCGCGGCGGGGCGCGCCCAGGTCCCGTGCCGGGCCGCGAACCGGTCTCCTTGGTCGGGAAGCTCTTCGGCGCCTCGGCATTGCCAGGCTGCGGCGTTACTGTCGTTGCGCCGCGCGGCGGTTCCTCGGGCCGTTTGCCTCCCGCCGGGCGCGGAGTGCCGTTGCCGGCAGTCGGGCGCAGGTGCGGGCCGGGGGCGGCGAGTCCCATTTGCGCCGGCCGCGATTGCGAGTAGAGCGTCGACGCGGGCGGGGGCACGCCCTTGGCCGGCTCGACAGGACGCGCGCGGGCAGGCTGCAGCCGGATCGTTGCCGGCTGCTTGAGCGGCGGCGCGCTTTGGAGCGCAGTGGGCGTCAGGTTGATGCGCTCCCGCGCCACCACCGTGCGGGTGCCGAGCGCCGACGCGGGAACGGCGACGACGGCCCCTGGCACGCGCCAGTTCGTGTAGCGCTCGGGCGGCGGCGGCGGCGCGCGATAGAAGGTGTTGTACGTGACGTCGACATGGTACGGGCGGTTGTAGCGGTCCCAGCAGCCCGCGGTGCAGCCGCCCCACCACGGGCGATAAGGGTCGCGCCAGCCGAGCGGGACCCAGCCGTACACCGGCGCGCCGCCGACGCTGACGCTGACGCTCCAACCGGCACCGCCGGTCCACGCGACGAGCGCCGGCGCCCACGCGGGACGCGCGACGTACGTGCCCGGCGCCCAGCCCCAGCGGTTGCCGACGTAGACCCAGCGGCCGTAATGGAACGGCGCGTAGCCCCACGGCGCGGCGTCGACCCACGTCGGGCCGTAGCCAGCCGTGTCCACCCAGTAACCGTTGCTGTACGGCGCCCAGCCCGCCGGCACCGTCGTCGGGAACCACACGTTCCCGTACTCGGCCTGCGGTTGCCACGTTCCGTATTGCGCGAGGTCGGCATAGCCGACCATCTGCCGCGACACGTAAGGCGTTTGCGCCTGGTCGTACACGCGGTCGCGATCGCTGCTCCACTGCGCGAGCGGCGACAGCGCGAGCGCGCCGCGATACTGCGGTCCCGCCGGGTCGGTACCGACGACGACGGACTGCCCCGGATTCACCGGTTGCGTGCCGCCAGCGCCGAACACGAGCGCCTGGCCCTGGCGCACGCCGAGCGTCGTCACGCCGTCGGCGACGTCGATGTCGTACAGGCCGGGCCGGTCGAACGTGAGCTGCGTGCTCGGCGTGTCGACGACGACGCTGTCACCCGCCTCGTACCCGCGCACGTGCAGGATGACGTGGCCCTGCGCGACGAACAATCCCAGCCGGTGATCGTCAAGCTCCGCGACGTTCACGTTGCTGGCGGGCCCGATGCGCATCTGGCCGCCGCCGTAGTCGACTTCCGCGCGGCTGTCCTCGGCGACCCACAGGTTGTCGCCGGTGGTGACCGGGTAGTTGAGGCCGATCGTCTCCCAGTCGCTCGTGCGGTCGGGCGGCGCGTGATAGATCGCGCCGTCGACGGCGCTCACACGCCCGACGCGCGTCGGCAGTGGCTCGCCGGCAGCGGGATCCGCATTCATCGCCTGCGCGAGCGCCGGGTCCTGGTAGGCAGGCGCAGGCTGCGCAGCGGCCGGTAACGCGGCGGCGGCAAGCGCCGCGCACAGCGTCGAGAGGAGGAAGGGCACGGGCGCGCGACGGGTACGCATGGCGCGATGCAACAACTTGGCAGAGGTCATGGTTTCTCCTTGTCGTCCGTTAACGTGGGGATGGTGCGTGCAGTTGACGAGACGCCGTTATTGCAGTGGACAACAGTCGGCGAACGCGCCGCTTTGCACGTAGAATGCGAGCGACGCGCCACACGGGCGCCGCCCGCGCGCAACGCGCCGGAAAACGACAACACGCAACGAGGAGAAACGCGATGTCGACCCCACGCTGGAAACGCAGTGCGACGGCACTCGCGTTCGCGACGCTCGCCGTCGCCAGCACCAACGCATCGGCGCAGTTCAGCTCGATGTACTTCTTCGGCGACAGCCTCACCGACAACGGCTCGTACAAGCCGGTGCTGCCTCCGGGTACCGGCCTGTTCACGACGAATCCCGGACCCATCTGGGTGACACCGTTCGCCGAGCATTACGGCCTCGGCGGCGTCGTCGCGCCCGCCAACCAGGGCGGCAACGACTATGCGTTCGGCGGCGCGCGCGTCACGCAGTCGCCGGGCTATCCGGACCAGCCGCCGACGTCGGCGGCGGTACCCATCGCGACGCAGGTTTCGATGTACCTCGGCGCCAGCGGCCGCGCCGACGGCAATGCGCTCTACTCGGTCTGGGGTGGCGCGAACGACATCTTCCAGGGCCTCGCGGACCTGCAGGCGGGCACGATCACGCAGGCCCAGCTGCAAGCGAACGTCGCTACCGCCGCGGGCCAGCTCGTCCAGCAGGTGGGCGTGCTGCAGGCCGCGGGCGCGCGCTACGTGATGGTGTGGAACCTTCCCGACATCGGCAAGACGCCCGCAGGCACCGCGTCGGGCAACGCGGCCGGCATCTCCGCGATCACGAGCCTCTACAACACGACGCTCAACACGGGGCTCAACCAGCTCGGCGGCAACGTCATCCGCGTCAACGTGTTCGGGTTCCTGAACGAGGTCCTCGCCAACCCGTCGCTGTACGGCATTGCGAACACGACGACGCCTGCGTGCGGCGCGACGGCGTCCCTCGTGTGCACGAGCGCCAACCTCGTGGCGCCTGACGCGGCCACGACGTTCCTGTTCGCCGACGGCGTGCACCCGACCACCGCGGGCAACCTCGCGCTCGCGCAGCTTGCCGAGTCGTACATCGACGGCCCGTCGCGGATGCTGGTGCTTGGCGAAGCACCGCTCGCCGTCGAGGCCGCGAACTTCCGCGCGGTCGACACGCGGATGCAATCCGGCGTCGACACCCCCTATCGCGGCAACAAGTTCGACTTCTGGGCGTCGTACGACTACGCGGCACCCGACTACAGCAGCGGCTTCGTCGACGGCGACGGAAAGGTCAACACGCTCAGCGTCGGCGGCGACATGAAGCTGTCCGACCAGTGGCTCGTCGGCATCCAGTTCGGCTACTCGGAGAACAAGGCCGACTTCGGCAACAACACCGGCGGCTTCACGCTGCGCGAGCCGATGGGCACGTTCTACTGGGGTTACGGCAGCGGCCCGTGGTGGATCGGCGGCACGCTGTTCGCCGGCGACCTCGAGTACAGCAACGTCCACCGCAACATCCAGCTGCTCGCCGCCAACCGCGTGGAGCAGGGCGACACCAACGGCTCGCACTACGGCGGCCGCGTGATGGGCGGTTACTGGTTCAAGCTCAAGGACTGGGTCCACGGGCCGGTCATCAACAGCGTCTACCAGACGGCCACGGTGCAGGCGTTCGCCGAACAGGGCAGCGACAGCACGGCGCTGATGTACGGCCAGCAGCAGCGCGACTCGTGGCAGACGGGCCTGGGCTGGCAGGCGAGCGGCCAGCTCGGCGCGGTGCGGCCCTTCCTGCGCGCGTCGTGGGAATTCGAGGCGAAGGACGACGCGCGATCGATCAGCGCTACGCCGGTCGCCACCGGAGGCACGTACACGGTGGGCTCGTACAAGCCGGACAACAACTGGGCCCTCTTCAACGCGGGCATCGCGTCGGACTTCGGCAAGGTCACCGGCTACCTGTCGGTGTCCGCCACCGCGGGCCGCAGCGACGGCAACGGCTACTCGATCACGGTCGGGCTCAAGGCACCGCTGTAGCGGCGGCCGTCACCACGCACTCGCGGCGCAACGCCGCGAGTGCCGTCGCGCCCGCGATCGCGTGCGGGCCGTACCACGAGGTCCACGTCCCGTCGACGAGCGTCACCGGCTTGCCGGTGCGCCGCGCAAGCGCCAGCGCGTCACGCGTCCTGAACGCCCACGGCTCCGTCGACAGCAGGATGCGATCGGCATCCCGCCACGCCGCGTCGTCGTCCGCGACTACTGGATAGCGCGCGTCGCTACCCACGCGCACGACATCCCACCCCGCGCGCGAAAGCGTCGCGCCGACGTACGTGTCGCGCGCGACGGTCATCCACGGGCGCCGCCAGATCAGGTACAGCACGCGCTCGCGCGGCAACGCCGCGATGGTGGCATCGGCTGCGGCGAGCGCGGCTGCAAGGTCGCGCGCCAGCACGGCGGCCTCGTGCGCGCGGTCGAAGACCGCGCCGAACAGCGCATACAGTCGCACATTGGCGCCCGGTTCCGCGGGATGCGTGACGATCACGTGCGGCACGAAGCCGCGCGCGGCGTCGACGACATCGCGGCGATTCTCGTCGACGTTGACGATCAGGTGCGTCGGCGCCAGCTCGCGCAGGCGCGCGAGGTCGGGATCCTTCGTGCCGCCGACGCGCGGCACGCGGCGGACGCGCTCGCGCGGGTGCAGGCAGAACGTCGTGCGCGCGACGACGTGCGCGCCGAGGTCCAGCGCGAACAGCAGCGCGGTGAGGCTCGGCACGAGGCTCGCGATGCGCGGCGCGGCGCCCGCCGGCGGATGCGCGACACCTGCCCAGTCGACATTGGCGGCGGCCACCACGACGTCGCGCGTCAGATCCAGGTGCGCGGCTTGCGCGGCGCCCGCGCGAACAGGCGGTCGTACAGCGGCCGCGGCAACGCGCGCAGCACGCGTCCGACCTGCTTCATCGGCCACGGCAGCACGTAGAAGCTGCGCCCCGCGGCGATGGCCTTCACGATGCGCCCGGCCGCGCGTTCGGCCGGCATCAGGAACGGCATCCGGTACGGGTTGCCGGCCGTCATGGGCGTCGCGACATAGCCCGGGCAGATCGTGACCACCCGCACGCCGCTGCCACGGAACTCGACGCGCAGGCTCTCCAGGTAGCTGATCGCCGCCGCCTTCGACGCCGAGTAGGCACCGGAGCCGGGCAGGCCACGAAAGCCGGCGACGCTTGCGATGCCGACCAGCGTCCCGCTGCCGCGCGCGCGCATCGCGGCCGCGAACGGCGCGAACGTGCGCACGATGCCCATCACGTTGATGTCGAAGACCTGCGCGAAGGCGTCGACGTCGTCCGGGACCTCGGTCAGCGTCCCGCGCGACACCCCCGCGTTGGCGATGACGACGTCGGGCATGCCTGCCGCTTCGATGAACGAGCGCGCGGCGCGCTGCAGCGCTCCGGTGTCGCGCACGTCGGCCGCGTATGCGTGCGCGACGGTACCAACCGGCAACGCCTGCACGACGGTGTCGAGCACGTCGGCCCGGCGCGCGACGAGGCCAAGCACCGCGCCTTGCGCCGCGTACTGCCGGGCGAGCGCGGCGCCGATACCGGACGACGCGCCCGTGATGAAGACGCGCGGCGCGGGCGTCACGACCGCGCCCCAGGTGGGCCCGTCAGCCCTTCGCGCGCTCGGCGCGCGCCCTGGCGACGAGTTCGTTGATCGCCTTGGGCAGGTTCTCGTGGCCGCCGACGCGGTCCGACGCGGTGACGAACTTGCCGTCGACGACGACCGTCGGCACCGATTGGATGTCGAACTGCTGCGCGAGCTGCTTGGCGCGCGCGAGCTTGCTGTTGATCGTGAACGAGCCGTACATGTCCTCGACCTTCTTGCGGTCGAGTCCATTGGCCGCCGCCCACTCATAGAACGTCTTCGGGTCGGCGAGGTTCTGGCTCTTCTCGTGGATGGCGACGAACACCGCGGGCGCGAGCTTGGTCTCGTTGAGCGCGTCGAGCGTGTACCAGACCTTGGCCAGGTTCTCCCACGGCTTGAAGAATGTCACCGGGACGCGCCGGAACTCGACGTCGGGCGGGATGGCGGCGATCCACTTGTCGAGGATCGGCTCCAGGTGCGCGCAATGCGGGCAGCCGAACGAAAAGAACTCGATCACCTCGATCTTCTTGCCCGTCTCCACCGGGATCGGCTGGCGCAGCTTCGTGTAGTTCGTGCCTTCGACGAGCTGGGCAGTCGCCGGCCGCGCAAGCATCGCCGACACGAACAGGGCGCCAGCCGCCACCAGCAGGGCAGCACGCAGGCGGCGCAGGGTCTTCATTTCCAGCATCGTGATCTCCACTTGGTGTTGCATTCGGGCCGCCCGTGACGTTCATCCCGGGCAGCGGGCCTGTCTTGGGCTATGGCGGCCGGCGCGAGTTCCCGTCGGCGCCGGCGTTGCCCGACGCACGGCGGCGCCGGCCGGTCAGTAGCGAATCGCCGTCGACTCGATACCGTGCTGCGTGAGCTCGGCTTTCACCCGCGCGATCGCGTCGCCGTTGTCATACGGGCCGAGGCGCACGCGGTAACGCACGGTCTTGTCGTCGAGGATCCCGGTCTGCACGGCCGCCTGGAGTCCCATCAGCGCGAGCTGCGCCTTCAGGTTCTCGGCGTCCGCGGCCTGCGTGAACGAGCCCACCTGCAGCCAGTAGCGGTCGTCGGCACGGGGCGCGCGACCCGGCTCTGCGGTCGCGACCTTGGCGGGCGCGGTCGCCGTGGCGGGCGACGGCGTCGCAGCGCCCGTCGCGGGCGCCACCGCGGCCGCAGGTGTCTTCGCCTGCGCGGCCTTGTCGGCGGCGGATTTCTCGGCGGCCTTCTCGACGCTGGCCTTGTCCGGCGCGTCGGCAGGCTTGCGCGCGGCGGGGGTCGCGTCCGCGGTGCGCGACTTCGGTTCGTCGCCGCCAGGCAGGATCTTGTAGAAGTCGAAGCGGGGCTTGTCCGCCGTCTTGGCGTCGGCGGCCTTGTCCGGCGCGCCCTTCGGGGCGTCGCGCGCCGGTTCGCGCACGTCACGGTTGGTGGTCACCTGCGCCTGGTAGGCGCTGCGCCCGCCCATCAGGTACCACGCGACGGCGGCGGCAAGTCCGAGACCCAGCAAGAGTCCGATGAAGATGCCGAGCAGCGTCCCGCCCGCCCCGCTGTGGCGAGGCGCCGGCGAGCGTGACGTGCGGTTGCGGGGCGGTCGTTGCGCGGTGCTGGCCATCGTGTCGTCGTCGTGTCGTTGGCGCGCGGCGGCGTCCGCGTCACATCGATTCCGGCGCGCCGATGCCGAGCAGCTCGAGGCCGGCCGCGAGCACGACGGCCACCGCGCGGCACAGTGCGAGCCGCGCGCGCCTCACGCGCTCGTCGTCGACGAGAAAGCGCTCGGCATTATAGTAACTGTGGAAGTCGCGGGCCAGTTCGGTCAGGTAGGCGGTGATGCGGTGGGGCGCGAACTCGCGGGCCGCGACCGCGAGTTCCAGTGGCCAGTCGTCGAGCCGCTTGAGCAGCGCCTCCTCGTGCGGGCCGGTCAGCGGCGACGCGTCGACCTGGCCCCAGTCATCCGGCGCCGGCGTGCCCGCCGCGGCGGCCTGCCGCAGCACCGAGCACAGCCGCGCGTGCGCGTACTGCACATAGTAGACGGGGTTGTCGTCCGACTGCGCGCGCGCGAGGTCGATGTCGAACGTGAACTCGCTGTCCGCCTTGCGCGACACGAGGAAGTAGCGCACCGCGTCGCGCCCCGCCTCGTCGATCAGGTCGCGCAGCGTCACGTAGCTGCCGGCGCGCTTGCTGATCTTCACTTCCTCGCCGCCCTTCATCACGAGCACCATGTTGTGCAGCACGTAGTCGGGATAGCCCGGCGGGATGCCCACGCCCAGCGCCTGCAGCCCCGCCCGCACGCGCGCCGTGGTGCCATGATGATCCGTCCCCTGCACGTTGAGCGCGCGCCGGAAGCCGCGCTCGAACTTGGTCACGTGGTACGCGACGTCCGGCACGAAGTACGTGTACGTGCCGTCGGACTTGCGCATCACGCGGTCCTTGTCGTCGCCGAACGGCGTCGTCGCCAGCCACAGCGCGCCGTCCTTCTCGTACGTGTGGCCGGACGCGACCAGCGCCTGCACCGTCTTCTCGACGCGGCCTTCCGTGTAAAGCGAGCTCTCGAGGTAGAAGCGGTCGAAACGCACGCCGAGCGCCGCGAGGTCGCGATCCTGCTCCGCGCGCAACACCGCCACGGCGAACACGCGGATCGCGTCGAGGTCCGCGAGATCGCCGCCGTCGTCGACGTAGCGCTGCGCGATCTCGCGGATGTAATCGCCGCGATAGCCGTCGGCCGGGAATTCCACGGTCTCGCCGCGCGCCTCGCGGCCGCGTGCCTGGACCGACTTCGCGAGGTTGTCGATCTGCGCGCCCGCGTCGTTGTAGTAGAACTCGCGCGTGACCGCGTAGCCTTGCGTCGCGAACAGCGCCGAGATGGCGTCGCCGAGCACTGCCTGGCGACCGTGGCCCACGTGCAGCGGACCGGTCGGGTTGGCCGACACGAATTCGACGAGGAACGGCTCGCCGTGGCCGACGTCGCGATGGCCGTAGGCCGCACCGGCACGGGCAATGCGCGCGATGACCTGCTGGCGGGCCGCCGGCGACGCGACGAGGTTGATGAAGCCTGCGCCCGCGACGTCCACGCGCGCGACCAGCGGCGACGGTGGCAGCGCCGCGACGATGCCTTGCGCGATCTCGCGCGGGTTGCGTCGCGCGCGGCGCGCGAGCGTCATCGCGACGTTGCTCGCGTAGTCCCCGTGCGTCGCGTCGCGCGGACGCTCGAGCACGACGTCGGCGGGCGTGGCATCGGGCACGACAGAGGCGACGGCGGCCGCGAGCCAGGCGGCCAGCGCTTCGCGCAGGTCGACGGGTGCGGGGGTGGTTGCGGCGGTCAAGGCGAGGTTGGCGTGAAGGGCCGCGGGCTCGTGATCACGAGGACCGGATGCGGCAGCGCATTATAGCGGGCGCCACCCTCAGAACGCGGCCGGGTCCACGTCGAGCGCCCAGCGCACGCGCCGCGCGGCCGCGGTGTCCAGCGTCGCGCGCCACGCGCGCAGCAGCCGCTGCAACGGCGCGCGGTCGCGCGCGCTGATGACGATCTGCCCGCGCTCGAACCCGGCGCGTCGCGCCATCAGCGCGCTGACCGGCAAACCGATGTCGACCGTGTCGCCGCCGGGGCCCAGCGCCTCCCGCGTGGCGCACGCCGCCCTGTGGGCTTCGTCGAGGAACGCCTCGACGTCCGCACGCGCATGTGCTTCCGCGCTCAGCAGCGCGAGGTGCGCATACGGCGGCAACGCGGCCGCGGCGCGCTCGGCGAGCAGGCCGCGTGCGAACGCGTCGTAGTCGCCGCTCGCGAGGCTCCGATAGACCGGATGCTCGGGAAAGTCGGTCTGCACGACGACGTCGCCGCGCTCGGCGGCGCGCCCGGCACGACCGGCGACCTGCGCCAGCAGTGCGCCGAGCCGCTCGGTGGCCCTGAAGTCCGCGCTGTACAGCGCGTTGTCGGCGCCGAGCACGCCGACCAGCGTGAGGCGTGGGAAGTCGTGGCCCTTGGCAAGCATCTGGGTGCCGACCAGCACGTCGACGTCGCGGGCGGCGACGCGAGCGCGAAGGTCCGCGAACGCGCGCCGTGCGCGCATCGAGTCGCGGTCCACGCGCACGACGCGCCCCGCGCCGAACGCGCCTTCGAGCGCGGCCTCGAGCCGTTGCGTCCCGTGGCCGCGCGGGATCAGGTCCACGTTGCCGCATTCCGGGCATTGCGCCGGCACCGGCACCGTCGCACCGCAGTGGTGGCAGCAGAGCATGCGCGGCGCGCGGTGCAGCGTAAGCCGCGCGGTGCAGCGCGTGCAATGCGCTTCCCACTGGCACGCCCCGCACTTGAGGGCGGGCGCGAACCCGCGGCGATTGACGAACACGAGCGCCTGGCCGCCCGCCGCCACCGTCGTACGCAGCGCGTGCCACAGCGCCGGCACCAGCCCTTCGTGCGCGTCGGGGACGCGCGCGGGCACGAGCGAGATCCGGGGCGGCTGCGCGCCGGGCCGCGCCCGCGCCGTCAGCCGCAGCCAGCCGTAGCGGCCGGCCTCCGCATGGTGGAAGGTCTCCAGCGACGGCGTCGCGCTGCCGAGCACCACGGGCACGCCGCGCGCGCGTGCGCGCCAGACCGCGACGTCGCGCGCGTGATAGCGGACGCCGTCCTGCTGCTTGTACGACGGGTCGTGCTCCTCGTCGACGACGACCAGCGCGAGCCGCGGCAGCGGTGCGAACACGGCGAGCCGCGTTCCGAGCACGAGCCGCGCCTCCCCGCTCGCCGCCGCCTGCCAGCGCGCACGTCGCTCACCCGCCGCGAGCCCGCTGTGCAACGTGACGAGGGGGACGTCCGGCAGCGCGGCGCGCACGTCGTCCTCGAGCTGCGGCGTCAGGTTGATTTCCGGGACCAGCATCAGCACCTGGCCGCCGGCGGCCATCCGCGCTGCCGCCGCGGCCAGGTACACCGCGGTCTTCCCGCTGCCGGTGATCCCCTGCAGCAGCCACGGCGCATAGCGGCCCGCCGTGCCGCTGATGGCAGCGAGCGCAGCCGCCTGCTCGGCGTTCAGCGTGGGCAGCACTGCGGTAAGCGCAGGGTCCGTGGCAGGCATCGGGAGCGCGTCGACCCATCCACGCTCGCGCCATTCGGCGAGCGCGCGGCGGGCAACGCCGCGCAACGCCGCGGCCTCCGCAGGCGGCATGCCGCCGTCGCGTTGCAACGCGTCGAACAGCGCACGCCGCGCCGGCGCGCGGGCGACGAGCGGCGCGAGGCTCGCGACGCCCGCCGCGTTGAGGCGCAATGCGTGCCGCAGCGGCGCGCGCGTGCCCGCGCGCGACGGCCCGGCCGCCGACGGCGGCAGCGCATGGCCGATCACCGCGCCGAGCGGCTCCTGGTAGTAGTCGGCGACGAAGCGCACGACGTCGAGCAGCTCGCCCGGCACCACGAGATCGTCGGCGACGGCGTCGATCGTGCGCAGCTTGTCGCGGGAGAGCGTCGGCGGCACGTCGCACTCGACGACGACACCGACGGCCCGCCGTGTGCCGAGCGGCAGGCGCACGACGTGCCCCGCACGCACGTCGAGGTTCGACGGCACCCAGTAATCGAGTGCCGGCAGCACGGATCCCGCGACCGCGATCCGCGCGACGCTCATCGCGACCCGCGCACGGCGCGTGGCGCAGTTGTAGTGTTCGAAATCCTCACCGCGATTGGCAGGCGCGTGACCCAAGTCGTTCTTTTCTCGGGGAACACGCAATCCACCCACAGCGGGTTGTGGATAACTTTGTGCGTAAAGTACACCGGGCGCGGGCTGCCCATGCGAGCGGCATGCCGGGCGTACGCGTAGCCCCGCGGATGCGGTGAATTTGCGCTTGACATTTCAAGCACTTGCAGATGCCGTCCCAGTGAGCCCCGCCGCGGGCGCGCGTCGCGTGCACAGGCGCCGCTCATGTGCATAAGTGACGTCCGCACCCCAAGTTTCTGCGTTTGTCAACCCCGCCAAACCCCAGCACTGGCGCGGGTTTGCGGCGTGTCAGCGCGCGGACGCCGCGTGCACCGTGCGCACGAGCACGTCGACGAGCTCCGGCGACGTGTCCGGCACGATGCCATGCCCGAGGTTGAAGACGTAGCCGGGCGCGGGGCCCGCCGCGGCAAGCGTCGCGCGGACCGCCGTCTCGACCGTGCGGTCATCGGTCGTGAGCACGAGCGGATCGAGGTTGCCCTGCAGCGCGACGCGGTCGCCGACGCGCGCGCGCGCTGCGGCGAGGTCTGCCGTCCAGTCGAGGCCGATGCACGACGCGCCGCAGCCAGCCAGCGCATCCAGCCATTGCGCGCCACCCTTGGTGAACGCAATCGTCGGCAGCGCCGGCGGCAACGTCGACAGGATCGCGCGCATCGGGGCGAGCGAGAAGCGCGCGTACGCTTCCCACGGCAACAGGCCGCCCCATGTGTCGAACAGCATGACCGCGTCGACACCCGCCGCGACCTGCCCGGCAAGATACGCGGACACCGCGCGCGCGTTGACGTCGACGATGCGGGCGAGCAGGTCCGGCCGCGCGGCGGCCATCCGCCGCACCGTCGCGAAGTCGCTGCCGCCGCGCCCCTCGATCATGTAGCACGCGAGCGTGAACGGGCTGCCCGCAAAGCCGATCAACGGCACGCGCCCGTGCAGCCCGCGCTTGATCTCCGCGCACGCGTCGAAGACGTAGCGCAGCGCGTCCATCGGCGGGACCGCCAGCCTGGCGACGTCGGCGTCGCTGGACACCGTGCGCGCGAACCGCGGTCCCTCGCCTTCCGCGAACGTAAGGCCGAGGCCCATCGCATCCGGCACCGTCAGGATGTCGGAGAACAGGATCGCCGCGTCGAGCGGATAGCGCGCAAGCGGCTGCAGCGTCACTTCGGCCGCGAGCGACGGCGACGTCGCCAGTCCCATGAAGCTGCCGGCCTTGCGGCGCACCACGTTGTACTCCGGCAGGTAGCGGCCGGCCTGGCGCATCAGCCACACGGGGACGTGCGGCACAGGCTCGCGACGCAGTGCGCGCAGGAAAGTGTCGTTGGCGAGCGGCGGAATCATCGGGTTCGGCAAGGGACAGTGGGGAACGGCGCCGGCCACGCTGGGCGCGCGCCTCGCGTCAGGCGGCGAGCGCGCGGCCCGTCAGCCGCTCCAGGATCGCAAGCGGCGCGCTCGCGCGGTCGTACAGCGCGGTGAGCGGCAGGTGGATCGTCTGCTCGAGCATGTACTGGCCGCCCATCGCGGCGTGCATCACCTGGTCCGAATAGCAGATCCACGTCGTACCGGGCGTGAAGCGCACCTCGGCCTGCGGCGAGTTGCGCTGGTACTCGAGGTCCGCCTTCGCCTCGTCGTGCAGGCGGAGCATCAGGTGGTCGTACTCGCTGCGCGGCGACTTCGTGACGAACAGTGCGCGCAGCAACGCAGCTTCGCCGGGGCGCATGCGGCGGATCTTCGGCAGGAAGCGCGCGGCCATCGCCTCGAACGGTTCGCCGACGCGCCACACGCGCGGCTGCCCGTGCGGATTGACGTTGCTGAACACGCGCAGGATGCGCTCGCCGCGGTTGGGCCGCGAGGGGAACGCGTCGACGTGCAGCCGCGCGTCGTCCTTGCGCCACGAGACGGGACGCCCGGTCGCGGGCTGCGGGCGGAAGCTCGTGCGTGCCTGCGCGACGTAGGGCGCATAGCGCGGCAGCAGTGCCGACACCAGCGCTTTCGCGTCCGCCGCGAAGCGCCCGATCATCGCCGCCAGCGCGGCCAGCTCGTCAGGCGTGCCGCGGGCGCCCTTGATGCGGCTGCCTTCGAGGCTGATGTTCTTCGCATGGCCGTCCGACCAGCGCGGGTCCAGGAAGCGCTGCTCGCCCGCCGCCAGCACGAACGGCAGCTGCGGGAGCTCCAGCACCGCGCCGCCTTCCAGCGCGCGCGCATAGGCAGCGGTGGCGTCGGCATCCAGCGCGGGTGACCACGTATCGACGGGAAGGCGCACGACGCTGTCCATGGCCGTCATTTTACAAGGGCGGCGGGTGGACGGGATTCGACGCGGATCAGCGCGGCAGCTCGCTCGATCCCATCAGGAACTCGTCGATCGAGCGGGCGCATTGCCGGCCTTCGCGGATCGCCCAGACGACGAGCGACTGGCCGCGCCGCATGTCGCCGGCCGCGAAGACCTTGGGCACCGACGTCCGGTAGTCGTCCGCGTTGGCGGCGACATTGGTGCGCACGTCGCGATCGACGCCGAAGGCCTCGAGCATGGCGCTGCGCGGGCCGGTGAAGCCCATCGCGAACAGCACGAGGTCCGCGGGAATCTCGAATTCGGAGCCGGGAACCTCGGTCATCTTCATCCGGCCGTCGGCGTCGCGCACCCACTCGGTACGCGCGGCGATGAGCTTCTCGACGCGGCCGTCGCGACCCTCGAAGCGCTTGGTCGTCACCGCCCAATCGCGGTCGCAGCCTTCCTCGTGCGACGACGACGTGCGCAGCTTGATCGGCCAGTTGGGCCAGGTCAGCGCCTTGTTCTCGTGCGCGGGCGGCTGCGGCAGCAGCTCGAACTGCGTGATCGACAGCGCGCCCTGGCGATTGGACGTGCCGACGCAGTCGGACCCGGTGTCGCCGCCGCCGATGACCACCACGCGCTTGCCGGACGCGAGGATCTGGCCGTCGACGCGGTCGCCCGCGACGACCTGGTTCTGCTGCGGCAGGAACTCCATCGCGAAGTGAACGCCCGCGAGGTCGCGCCCGGGCACGTTGAGGTCGCGGGGCTGCTCGGCGCCGCCGGTCAGCGCGACCGCGTCGAACTCGGCCAGCAGCTGCGCGGACGGGATGTCGACGCCGACGTGGCTGTTGGGCCGGAACTCGACGCCCTCCGCGGACATCTGCGCCATCCGGCGGTCGATCAGGTGCTTCTCGAGCTTGAAATCGGGGATGCCGTAGCGCAACAGCCCCCCGATGCGATCCGCCTTCTCGAACAGCACGACGTCGTGGCCCGCACGCGCGAGCTGCTGCGCGCACGCCATGCCCGCCGGTCCGGAGCCCACGACCGCGACGCGCTTGCCGGTGCGCGCCGCCGCGGGCTGCGGCACGACCCACCCTTCGTCGAAGCCCTTGTCGATGATGAAGTGCTCGATCGACTTGATGCCGACGGGGTCGTTGTTGATGTTGAGCGTACACGCGGCCTCGCACGGCGCCGGGCACACGCGGCCGGTGAACTCGGGGAAGTTGTTCGTCGAATGCAGCGTGGTGAGCGCGACCTTCCACTGCTGGCGATAAACGAGGTCGTTCCAGTCCGGGATGATGTTGTTGACCGGGCAGCCGGTCTGGCAGAACGGGATGCCGCAATCCATGCAGCGCGCGCCCTGCTTCGACGCCTCGTCGGGGTGCAGCGTGGCGACGAACTCGCGGTAGTGCTTCAGGCGCTCGGGTACGGGCTCCGCGACTTCGCGGATGCGTTCGAGCTCGAGGAAACCGGTGACCTTGCCCATAGCGTCGTGCGTCCCGTCAGGCCGCCGCGCGCGCGCGCGCGACCGCCTTGTCCCCCCCCGGGCGCGCCGCGTGCATCTCGGTCAGCGCGCGCGCGTACTCGGTGGGGAACACCTTGACGAAGCGCTCGCGCGCCGCGTCCCAATCGTCGAGCAGCGCGAGCGCCAGC
The DNA here is from genome assembly GCA_018241745.1 of Pseudomonadota bacterium. Taxonomy (GTDB): domain Bacteria; phylum Pseudomonadota; class Gammaproteobacteria; order Burkholderiales; family Casimicrobiaceae; genus VBCG01. The sequence continues at coordinate 1,478 of JAFEDG010000149.1, read as the reverse complement.
GTCGAACCCGTGTACTTGAGATGCTTCTCGACGAGCTCGCGCAGGTGCGCGTCGTCGTGGCGGCCCGCATGCAGGAGCCGCGCCTTGCCGGTGGCCGCGAGCGCATCCTCCTCGCGTTGCTGCGCTTCCGCGGTCAGCACCTTCTCGAGCCGCACCATCGCGGTGTTGCAGCGCGCGGCGAACGTGCCGTCGGCATCGTAGACGTAGGCGATGCCGCCGCTCATGCCCGCGGCGAAGTTGCGGCCCGTCACGCCGAGCACGACGACCGTGCCGCCGGTCATGTACTCGCAGCCGTGGTCGCCCGTGCCTTCGACCACCGCGGTCGCCCCCGAATTGCGGACGGCGAAGCGCTCGCCGGCCACGCCACGGAAGAACGCCTCGCCCTCGATCGCGCCGTACATCACCGTATTGCCGATGACGATGTTGTCCTCCGGCCTGGCCGGGCATTCCGGGTCCGGGTATACGACGATGCGCCCCCCGGACAGCCCCTTGCCGACGTAGTCGTTGGACGCGCCCTGCAGCTCGAACGTCACGCCGCGCGCGAGGAATGCGCCGAAGCTCTGGCCGGCGATGCCGTTGAATGCGACGTGGATCGTATCGTCGGGCAGGCCCTCGTGGCCGAACTCGCGCGCGACGCGGCCCGACAGCATGGCGCCGACCGAGCGATGCGCATTGCGGATGCGCCGCTCGATGCGCACCGGCGTCCTGTGCTCCAGTGCCGGCAGCGCCGCCTGGATCAGCTCGTGGTCGAGCGCGCGCGCGAGCCCGTGGTCCTGCGACTCCGCGTGACGGCGCGCGACGTCGGCCGGCATCGCCGGCTGGTGGAACACGCGCGAGAAGTCGAGCCCGCGCGCCTTCCAGTGGTCGATGCCCGCCTTCATGTCGAGCAGGTCCGCACGGCCGATCATGTCGTCGAGCTTGCGGAAGCCCAGCTCCGCCATGATCGCGCGCAGTTCCTCGGCGACGAAGAAGAAGTAGTTGACGACGTGCTCCGGCTTGCCGTCGAACTTGCGCCGCAGCACCGGGTCCTGCGTCGCCACGCCGACCGGACACGTGTTCAGGTGGCACTTGCGCATCATGATGCAGCCTTCGACGACGAGCGGCGCGGTGGCGAAGCCGAATTCGTCCGCGCCGAGCAGCGCGCCGATCGCGACGTCGCGCCCCGTCTTCATCTGGCCGTCGACCTGCACGACGATGCGACCGCGCAGCCGGTTGAGGACCAGCGTCTGCTGCGTCTCCGCGAGGCCCAGCTCCCACGGCGTGCCCGCGTGCTTGATCGACGACACCGGCGACGCGCCGGTACCGCCGTCGTGGCCCGCGATCGTCACGTGGTCGGCCTTGGCCTTCGCCACGCCGGCGGCCACGGTGCCGACGCCCACCTCGGAGACCAGCTTCACGGAGATCGATGCGGCGGGATTCGAATTCTTGAGGTCGTGGATCAGCTGCGCGAGATCCTCGATCGAGTAGATATCGTGGTG
>JAFEDG010000148.1 GCA_018241745.1 Pseudomonadota bacterium | reverse complement strand
GTCCGACACGGAGCGCGAGGCGATCGAGGCGGGCACCGTGTGGTGGGACGCGCAACTTTTCTCCGGCAAGCCGGACTGGCGCGCGCTGCTCGACACGCCGAGACCGACGCTGACCGCCGACGAGCAGCGCTTCGTCGACGAGGACGTCGAGGAGCTGTGCGCGATGGTCACCGACTGGGAGACCACCAACGTCTACCGCGACCTGCCGCCGCACGTGTGGCAGTTCATCAAGGACCGCGGCTTCCTCGGCATGATCATCCCGAAGGAATACGGCGGCCTGGGCTTCTCGGCGTTCGCGCACTCGGAAGTGATCATGAAGCTGTCGACGCGATGCGCGACGGTGGCGGTGTCGGTGATGGTGCCCAATTCGCTCGGCCCTGGCGAGCTGCTGCTGCATTACGGCACCGACGAGCAGAAGCGCTATTACCTGCCGCGGCTCGCCAAGGGCGACGAGATCCCCTGCTTCGCGCTCACGAATCCCAGCGCGGGCAGCGATGCGGCAGCGATCCCCGATTACGGGATCGTCTGCTGGGGCGAGCACGACGGCAAGCGCGTGCTGGGCTTGCGGCTCACGTGGGAGAAGCGCTACATCACGCTGGGCCCGGTCGCGACGCTGCTCGGCCTCGCATTCCGCGCCTACGACCCCGAGCATCTGATCGGCGAGCGCGAGGACATCGGCATCAGTTGCGCGCTGATCCCGACGACGCATCCGGGCGTGCACATCGGCCGCCGCCACATGCCGCTCAACGCGGTGTTCCAGAACGGTCCCAACTGGGGGAAGGACGTCTTCATCCCGATGGACTGGATCATCGGCGGCCAGCAGAACCTGGGCCGCGGCTGGCGGATGCTGATGGAATCGCTGGCGGCGGGACGCTCGATTTCGCTGCCGTCGTCCAACACAGGCATGGCCAAGCTGGCCGTGCGCACGACGGGTGGCTATGCGCGGGTGCGCGCGCAGTTCAAGCTGCCGATCGCGCGGTTCGAGGGCGTCGAGGAAGCGCTCGCGCGGATGACGGGCAACCTCTATTGCATGGACGCCGTGCGGATGATCACGTCGTCGGCCGTCGACCGGGGCGAGAAGCCCGCGGTGCTGTCGGCGATCGCCAAGTACCACGTGACCGAGCGTGCGCGCCATGTCGTCAACGACGCGATGGACGTCGTCGGCGGCAAGGGCATCTGCATGGGACCGTCGAATTTCCTCGGCGCGGCGTACATGCAGATGCCGGTGTCGATCACCGTCGAAGGCGCCAACATCCTGACGCGCAGCCTGATCATCTTCGGGCAGGGGGCCATCCGCGCGCACCCATACGTGCTGAAGGAAATCGAGGCGACGCGCGAAACCGACCGGGCGCGCGGCCTCGCGGCGTTCGACACGGCGCTGTGCGGCCATGTGCGCTTCGTACTCGCCAACTTCGCGCGTGCATTTGGCGCCGGCCTCACGGGCTCGCACTACCTGCACGTGCCCGCGGGTGTCGCGCCCGAGACACGCCGCTATTACCAGCAGATCACGCGGTTCTCGGCAGCGCTCGCGTTCCTGTCCGACGTGTCGATGGGCACGCTGGGCGGCGCGCTGAAGCGCAAGGAGACGCTGTCCGCGCGGCTCGGCGACGTGCTGTCGCTGCTGTACATCGCGTCGTGCACGCTGAAGCGCTACGAGATGGAAGGCCGCCAGGCGGCCGACGCCCCGCTGATGCACTGGGGCATCTGGGACGCGATGCACAAGGCGCAGGAAGCGCTCGAAGGGGTCATCGACAACTTCCCCAACCGCTTCATCTCCGGCGTCGTCCAGCGCGTCGTGTTCCCGCTAGGCCGGCCATTCGAGATGATGTCCGACCGGCTGTGCCACGAGGTGGCGAGCGTGGCGATCACGCCGTCGGCGGCGCGCGATCGCCTCACCGCCGGCACGTTCATCGCCAGGTCCGAGACGGACCCGGGCGCCCTGATCGAGCGCGCGCTGGCTGCGACGCTCGTCGCCGAGCCGATCGAGGCCCGGATCCGCGCCGCGCAGAAGGCAGGCTCGCTGCGGGTGGCCGCGGTGCCGCCGACGGCCGAGGCGCTGGTCGACGCCGCGCTGGCGGCGAACGTGATCTCGGCCGACGAGGCCGCGCATCTCGCCGTGCATCGCGCGCTGGTCGCGCACGTCGTCCGCGTCGACGATTTCCCGCAGGACCTCGGCACGTCGGTGCTGCAGCCGCCTGACCCCGTGACCCGGCATCCTGCGGACGTCGCCGTGTCGCCGCCGCTGCCGCCGTTGCCGGCGCCGCCGCGCGACAACGTCCCGCGCACGTCCATTCCGGCCTAGCGTCCGCCGATGCCGTCGAGCAACCGCCTCGCGAGCGAGCCCGTCTACATCGTGGACGGGGCGCGCACGCCCTTCCTCAAGTCGCGCAACCGGCCCGGGCCGTTTGCGGCGTCGGACCTCGCCACCGACGCGGGCCGCGCGTTGCTGTTGCGCATGCCGTTCGCGCCCACGGACCTCGACGAGGTGATCCTCGGCTGCGCGGCCCCGTCGCCCGACGAGGTGAACATCGGCCGCGTGTCCGCGCTGCGGATGGGCTGCGGCAACCGCGTGCCGGGCTGGACCGTGATGCGCAACTGCGCGTCGGGCATGCAGGCGATCGACTCGGGCATCGCGCAGATCCTGTCAGGCCGCTCGGAGCTGATGCTCACCGGCGGCACCGATGCATTGTCCCGCGCGCCGCTCTTGTTCGACGACGCGATGGTGCAATGGCTGTCGCGCTGGTATGCGGCAAAGAGCGCCGGCGCCAAGGCGGCGCTGCTGACGGAGCTGCGGCCGTCGTACTTCGCGCCCGTCATCGGGCTCATGAAGGGGCTCACGGACCCGATCGTGGGCCTGCTGATGGGGCAGACGGCGGAGAACGTGGCCTACCGCTTCGGCATCACGCGCGCGCAAATGGACGCGTACGCGGCGGAGAGCCACCGGCGCCTGCTCGCCGCGCAGAAGGCCGGCGTGTTCGCGCGCGAGATCGTGCCGCTGTACGACCAGGCCGGCAAGCTGTACGCGGCAGATGACGGCGTGCGTGAGGACTCGACGCCGCAGAACCTCGCCAAGCTGAAGCCTTTTTTCGACCGCAAGTACGGCAACGTGACGGCCGGCAACAGCTCGCAGGTGACCGACGGCGCCGCCTGGGTCGTGCTCGCGTCGGCGCGCGCGGTCGACCGCTGGAAGCTGACGCCGCGCGGGCGCATCGTCGACACGCAATGGGCCGGCCTCGATCCGGCGCAGATGGGGTTGGGTCCCACATACGCAACGACGCCGATCCTCGTGCGCCAGGGCCTGGGCCTTGCGGACATCGACGCGTGGGAATTGAACGAGGCGTTTGCCGCGCAGGTACTGGGCTGCCTGGCCGCATGGCAGGACGACGCGTTCTGCCGTGACGAGCTCGGCCTGCCCCACGCGCTCGGCACGCTGGACCTGGCGAAGCTCAACGTCGACGGCGGCGCGATCTCGCTGGGGCACCCGGTGGGGGCGTCCGGCGCCCGCATCGTGCTGCACGTGCTGAACGTGCTGGAGCGCACCGGCGGCAAGCGCGGCATGGCGACGATCTGCATCGGCGGCGGCCTGGGCGGCGCGATGCTCGTGGAGCGCGTCTGACATGAACGAATCGTCCGCGCCGGCCCTGAACGCCGAGCCGTCCTGCTGGCGCATCGAGCGCGATGCCACGAGCGGCATCGCCACGCTGTGGTTCGACGTGCCCGGCGCGGCGGTCAACACGCTGTCGGCGCGCGCGCTGGCGGACCTCAACGCGGCGCTCGACACGCTCGACGCGGCGCCGCCGAAGGGCGTCGTCATCCGCTCGGCCAAGGCGAGCGGCTTCATCGCGGGCGCCGACGTCGACGAGTTCCGCGCGGCGCGCGGACCCGAGGACGCGCTCGCGATCGTTCGCCGCGGTGCGCAGACGATGGACCGCGTCGCCGCACTGCGCTACCCGACGCTGGCGCTGATCAAGGGCTTCTGCCTCGGTGGCGGCCTCGAGCTCGCGCTTGCGTGCCGCTATCGCGTGGCGATCGACGAGCCGGCGACGCGGCTCGGCCTGCCCGAGGTGTTGCTCGGCATCCTGCCGGGCTGGGGCGGCATCAAGCGGCTGCCGCGGCTCGTCGGGGCGCCGGCCGCGCTCGACCTGCTGCTGTCGGGCCGTACGGTCGACGCGCGCGCGGCCAAGCGGATGGGCCTCGTCGACGAAGCGGTGCCGGTGCGCATCATGGAGAACACGGCGCGCGGCGTGCTGGCGGCGTTGCCGCCGCCGCGCTCGCTGCCGTTGGCGTTGTCACTGACGCTCAACCCGCTCGCGCGTCGTGTCATTGCGGCCGAGGCGGAGAAGAAGGTGGCCAGGCGCGCACGCCGCGAGCATTACCCGGCGCCCTACGCCATCCTGCGGTTGTTCACGCATTTCGACGGCGACGCGCTGGCGCCGCCGCCGGGCGACCCGGCTGCGATCACGACGCTGATGTCCGGACCGTATGCCGGCAACCTGATCCGTGTGTTCGGGCTGCAGGAGCGCCTGAAGTCGCTCGGCAAGGAGAGCGGCGCCAGGGCGGCGCGCGTCCATGTCGTCGGCGCCGGCACGATGGGCGGCGACATCGCGGCGTGGTGCGCGCTGCGCGGCTTGACCGTGACGCTGCAGGACCAGGATGCGGAGCGGCTGGCGCCGGCGATGGGACGGGCGCTGAAGCTCTTCGCCGACCGGTTGAAGGATCCGCGCCGCATCCGCGACGCGACGGACCGCTTGATCCCCGACGTGGCCGGCGACGGCGTTGCCCGCGCCGACGTGATCATCGAGGCGATCTTCGAGAACCTCGACGCCAAGCGTGCGGTGTTCGCGACGCTGGAGAAGCACGCGCGGCCGGACGCGCTGCTGGCGACCAACACGTCGTCGATACCGCTCGAGCAGATCGCGTCCGGGCTCGCCGACCCGGCGCGCCTCATCGGCCTGCACTTCTTCAACCCGGTCGCGAAGATGATGCTGGTCGAGGTCGTGGCCGGGTCTGCGACACACCCGGATCTCGCGGCACGCGGCGCGGCATTCGTCCGCCAGATCGACAAGCTGCCGCTGCCGGTCAGGAGCGCGCCCGGCTTCCTGGTCAACCGCGTGCTCGCGCCCTACCTGATGGCGGCGATGCGCGCCGTCGACGACGGCATCGCGCCCGAAACCGTCGATGAGGCCGCGCTCGCCTACGGGATGCCGATGGGGCCAATCGAACTCGCTGACACTGTCGGCCTCGACATCTGCGTCGCGGTCGGCAAGCTGCTCGGCGATACCGGCGCGCCACCACGCCGGCTGATGGACCTCGTCGCCGCGGGCAACCTCGGGCGCAAGACTGGCGAAGGCTTTTATCGCTGGGTCGACGGCAAGCCGCAGAAGAACGCCCCGGGCGCTGTCCCGGACGGCCTCGCGGCGCGACTCGTCGACCCGCTGGTGGCGGAAGCCCGCCGCGCGCTTGCGGATGGCATCGTCGGCGATGCGGATCTCGTGGATGCGGGCGCGATCTTCGGCGCGGGCTTCGCACCATTTCGTGGCGGACCTTTGTACGACGCCCAACGGGCGCCCCCGGCAGCGATGTGATGAGCAGTGCGGTGTTAGCATCGGGCCGGCTTCCAGCGGCAGCAGCGAAATCCCCGGTAGCGGGATCGGCGAGGAGCAGCGTGGAACGATTCTGGGTCAAGCACTATCCGCCCGGCGTGCCGGCGGAAATCGACATCGACGAGTATGCGTCGCTGCGCGACATGCTCGAGGCGACCTTTGCCAACTACCCGACGCGGCCGGCGTTCACGAGCATGGGCCGCTCGCTGAGTTTCCGCGACCTCGACGCGCAGTCGGCCGCGTTCGGCGCGTGGCTGCAGGCGAAAGGCTGCGTCAAGGGTACGCGCGTCGCGCTGATGATGCCCAACATCCTGCAGTACCCGGTCGCGCTGTTCGGCGCGCTGCGTGCGGGCTGCACGATCGTCAACGTCAACCCGCTGTACACGTCGCGCGAGCTCGCGTACCAGCTGCAGGACTCCGGCGCCGAGGTGATCGTCGTCGTCGAGAACTTCGCGCACACTGTCGAGACGGCGCGTACCGGCACGGCGCTGAAGCACGTCGTCGTGACGTCGATCGGCGAGATGCTCGGCGTGAAGGGCGTGCTCGTCGACTTCGTGATCCGCCACGTGAAGAAGATGGTGCAGCCGTTCTCGCTGCCCGGCGCCATCCGCTTCCGCGACGCGCTGCGCGAAGGCCGCAAGCTGCCGCTCGCGCGCGTGCCGCTCGGCCACGACGACATCGCGTTCCTGCAGTACACGGGCGGCACGACGGGTGTCGCGAAGGGCGCCGTGCTGCTGCACCGGAACATGATCGCCAACCTGCTGCAGGCGCGTGCGTGGCTGCGCCCGTTCCTCGGCACCGAGCAGCGCGACGTGATCATCACGCCGCTGCCGCTGTATCACATCTTCTCGCTGACGGCGAACTGCCTCGTGTTCATGACACTCGGCGGCGAGAACGTGCTGATCGCCAACGCACGCGACATCCGCGCGCTGGTGCGCACTATGCGCCACCACCGCTTCACGGCGATCACCGGCGTCAACACGCTGTTCAACGCGCTGCTCGCCAACCCCGACTTCGCGAAGCTCGATTTCTCCAGCCTGCGCATGGCGCTGGGCGGCGGCATGGCCGTGCAGGAAGCGGTGGCGAAGCGCTGGAAGGACGTCACTGGCGTCACGCTGGTCGAGGCCTACGGCCTCACCGAGACATCGCCGGCCGCCACGGTAAACCCGCTCAACCTGCCGGCCTACAACGGGTCGATCGGCCTTCCCATCCCGTCCACCGACATCGTGCTGCGCGACGACCGCGGCGACGACGTCCCCCGCGGCGAGCCGGGCGAGATCTGCATCCGCGGGCCGCAGGTGATGGCCGGCTACTGGAACAAGCCGGAGGAGACGGCGCTGGTGATGACGCCCGACGGCTTTCTCGCCACCGGCGACATCGGCGTCCAGGACGACCGCGGCTACATCCGCATCATCGACCGCAAGAAGGACATGATCCTCGTGTCCGGCTTCAACGTGTACCCGAACGAGATCGAAGGTGTCGTCGCGATGCACCCGGACGTGCTGGAATGCGCGGCCGTCGGCGTGCCCGACGCGCGCTCCGGCGAGGTCGTGAAGCTGTACATCGTGCCGAAGGGCGCGGGCCTCACCGAGGATTCCGTCCTCGCCTATTGCCGCCGGAACCTGACGGGTTACAAGGTGCCGAGGCTGGTCGAGTTCCGCGCGGAACTGCCCAAGTCGAACGTCGGGAAGATCCTGCGGCGCGAGCTTCGCGACGAGCACCCGAAGGTGGCGGCATGAGCGCGCACGGCGGAGACGCGGGTGCGCCGGACGCCAGCGCGCTGCACGTCGTATTGCCGCCCGGCGAGCCCATCCTGCGCGTCGTGCCGATGCCGGCGGACGTCAACCAGCACGGCGACATCTTCGGCGGCTGGATCATGGCGCAGGTGGACATCGCCGGCGGCGTCGTGGCGGCGCGGCACGCGCGCGGGCGCGTGGCGACGGTGGCTGTCAACTCGTTCACGTTCAAGCAGCCCGTGCTGGTCGGTGACGTCGTCAGCTTCTTCGGGCGCGTCGTCCGCGTGGGGCGCACGTCCGTGACGATCGACGTCGAGGTGTACGCGCAACGCAATCCGGGCGACCTGATCACGGTCAAGGTCACCGAAGCAAGCCTGACGTACGTGGCCGTGGGCACCGATCGGCGCCCGCGTCCCATCGCAGGATAACGAGGGGCCGACGCCGGGGAGGGGGTTTCCGCAGTGCGTCATGATGGCCATCCGGTGCGCGTGTATAGTCGTTCGCGACTTGACAGTGCGCACACAGGATGGCGGCCATGCGAACTGCCCCGCGCCGATCGGCCGCAATGCAACAACGCCACTGAACCAGGAAAACTACATGAAAATCTCGACGATCCAGAAACGTCCCGTCGTGCTCGCACTTGCTGCGTTGGCGCTCGCGGGCGCGGCCACTGAAAGCCAGGGTGCGGCCTTTGCGCTGCAGGAGCAGAGCGCCAGCGGCCTCGGCAACGCATTTGCCTCGGGTGCCGCATCCGCGGACGACGCATCCGCGATGTGGCAGAACCCCGCGGCGCTGTCCGAGTTCAAGCGCCCGCAGATCGTCGTGGGCGTCCACCTGATCACGCCGTCGATCAAGTTCCAGGACAGCGGGTCGCAGCCGGCAGCGTTCCAGCCGCTGGGCGGCACCGGTGGCGACGCGGGCAGCACCAACGTGCTGCCCAACCTGTACGTCGCGGTGCCGCTGACCGAGCAGTGGTCGTTCGGCCTCGGCATCAACGCGCCGTTCGGCCTCGTCACCGAGTACGACGGCGACTGGCTGGGCCGCTACCAGGGCGTCAAGTCGGACGTGAAGACGTACAACGTCAACCCCGCCGTGTCGTGGAAGGTCAACGACCAGTTCTCGATCGGCGCGGGCGTCAGCTGGCAGAAGATCGACGCCACGTTCACGAGCAAGGTCAACTACTCGGGCGCCATCGCGCAGGCTGCGGGGTCCGCCGCCGCGCAAGGGCTGATCCCGGCCTCGCTGGTGCCGTCGATCATCGGCGCCACGCCGGGCCTGGACTCGAGCGCCAATATCGACGGCAGCGACAGCGCGTGGGGCTGGAACATCGGCGCGATGTGGCACGTGACGCCTGCCACGCGGCTCGGCCTCGCGTACCGGTCGCAGATCGATTACACGGTCAGCGGCAACGCGAGCTTCGACAACCCGTCGGTCAGCGTGTCGCCGGACCTCACGCCGGTCGTGGGCCTGCTCACGAGCACGATCAACAGTACCGCGCTGTACAACAGCGGGGTCACGTCGAAGATCACGCTGCCGGCCATCGTCAACGCGTCGGTGTTCTCGTCGCTGAACGACCGCTGGGACATCATGGGCGACGTGCAGTGGACGCAATGGTCCAAGTTCAAGGACCTGACGTTCACGCGCTCGACGGGCACGGTGCTGCAGTCGACGCCGGAGAATTTCGACGATGCGTGGCGGGTGTCGGTCGGCGCCAACTACAAGTACAACGACGCGTGGAAGTTCCGCATGGGCGTCGCCTACGACCAGACGCCCGTCAACGACACCGATCGCACGGTGCGACTGCCGGACCAGGACCGCTACTGGCTCGCCGGCGGCGCGCGCTGGAACCTCGCGCAGAACCTCGCATTCGATTTCGGCGCGGCGTACATCTGGGTCAAGAACGCGGACATCTACCAGAACGCGGGCAGCACGCCGAGCTATGGCCTCGTCGACGGCCACTTCAACTTCAGCGTGCTGGTCGTGTCCGGGCAGCTCGTGTATTCGTTCTGATCGCAATCGCCTGACGGGCCGGCTCGAGACGCGCCGGCCCGGGCATTTCGCATGCGCGGCCGGCGGTCCAGCGGCCGCGCGGCGCTTGGGCGCCGCGTGTAGCGCGCCGGCCCCCGGCCCCCGCGCGCAATCGCGCGTCCGCAACCACCGATGACGCAGGTACCGATGGCTTCCACCTCCCTCTCCACCGACGCCGCCACGCGGCTCGTCGTGCGCAAGGCCGCCGTGCTCGGGGCCGGCGTCATGGGCGCGCAGATCGCCGCGCATCTCGTCAACGCCGGCGTGCCGGTCGTGCTGTTCGACCTGGCAGCGCGCGAAGGCGACCCCAACGGCATCGTGCAGAAGGCGGTGGCCGGACTCGGCAAGCTCGAACCCGCGCCGCTGGGTGTCCGCGAACTCGCCGCAGCCATCGAGATGGCCAACTACGACCGCGACCTCGCGCAGCTCGCGGAATGCGACCTCGTCATCGAGGCGATCGCCGAGCGGCTCGACTGGAAGCGCGACCTCTACGCGAAGATCGCGCCGCACGTCGCGCCGCACGCGACGCTCGCGACCAATACGTCGGGCCTGTCGCTGGCCGCACTGGCGGACCACCTGCCGCGCGCGCTGCATCCGCGCTTCTGCGGCATCCATTTCTTCAATCCGCCGCGCTACATGCACCTCGTCGAGCTGATCGCGGGCGCAGACACGGAGCCCGCACGCCTCGACGCGCTGGAAACCTTCCTGACGACGACGCTTGGGAAGGGCGTGATCCGTGCGAAGGACACGCCCAACTTCATCGCCAACCGCATCGGCGTGTTCTCGATCCTGGCGACGATGCTGCACGCCGACGCGTTCAAGTTGCCGTACGACGTCGTCGACGCGCTGACCGGGCCGGCGATCGGGCGGCCGAAGAGCGCGAGCTATCGCACCGTCGACGTCGTCGGCCTCGACACGACCGCGCACGTGATCGGCACGATGCGTGACACGCTTCCCGACGACCCGTGGCACGCGCACTTCGACGTGCCGCCGGTGATGAAGGCGCTCGTCGACAAGGGCGCGCTCGGGCAGAAGGCGGGCGCCGGGTTCTATCGCAAGGTGGGCAAGGAGATCCAGGTGCTGGACCCGGCGGCGGGCGACTATCGCGCCACCGGCGGCGCCGTGGCGCCGGCGGTGGCCGCCATCCTCGCCGAGCCCGACATGGCGACGAAGTTCGCGGCGCTGCGCGCGTCGGCCGAGCCCCAGGCGCAGTTCCTGTGGGCGATCTTCCGCGACACGTTCCATTACGCGGCCTACCACCTCGCCGACATCGCCGACAACGCACGCGACGTCGACCTCGCCATCCGCTGGGGCTTTGGCTGGCAGCTCGGGCCGTTCGAGACCTGGCAGCTTGCCGGTTTCGCGGACGTGGCCGCGGCGATCGCCGCCGACGTGGCCGCCGGCAAGGCACTTGCAAACGCGCCGCTGCCGGCATGGGTGACCGGCCCGGCGGTCACGGCGGCGCACGGCGTGCATCGGGCCGATGGCTCGTACTCGCCGCAGCGCGACACGTTCGTCGGTCGTTCGACGCTGCCCGTGTACGCGCGCCAGCGCTTCCCGGACCCGGTCATCGGCGAGCGCTTCGACCGCGGCACCACGCTGTTCGAAACGCCCGACGTGCGGATGTGGACGCTCGGCGACGACGTCGGCATCGTGTCGTTCCGGAGCAAGCAGAACACCGTCAGCGAAGGCGTGCTTGACGGCCTGATGCAGGCGCTCGACACGGCGGAGAAGCAGTGCTCCGCGCTCGTGCTGTGGCAGACGTCGGAGCCGTTCTCGCTCGGGGCCAATCTCGCGGCACTCGCGCCCGCCGTGCAGGCGGGACAGTGGGACGTCGTCGAGAAGGTTGTCGCGAAGTTCCAGCAGGTGTCGCAGCGCTTGCGCTACAGCCTCGTGCCCACGGTGGCGGCGGTGCGCGGCATGGCGCTGGGCGGCGGCTGCGAATTCATCCTGCACTGCGACCGCGCGGTTGCCGCGTTCGAGTCCTACATCGGGCTCGTCGAAGCGGGCGTCGGCCTGCTGCCCGGGGGCGGGGGAAGCAAGGAGATCGCGCTGCGTTCGGCGGACGCCGTGCGGATGGGGCAGAGCGGTGGCCAGCAGGATGCGTTCCCGTTCCTGCGCACGTACTTCCAGACGGTGGCGATGGCCAAGGTGGCGAAGAGTGCGCTGGAGGCGAAGGAATTCGGGTTCCTGCAGCCGTCCGACGTCGTCGTCATGCACGCGGGTGAAGTGCTGCACGTCGCGCTCGCACAGGCGAAGGCGCTGGCCGAAGCCGGCTACCGTCCGCCGCTTGCGCGGACTGCCATCCCCGTCACCGGCCAGACCGGACGCGCGACGCTCGAGATGATGCTCGTCAACCTGCGCGACGGCGGCTTCATCTCGTCGCATGACTTCGCGATCGGCGTCGCGATCGCGCGCGTCATCTGCGGCGGCGAGATCGACGCCGGCGACGAGGTCGACGAGCGCTGGCTGCTGGACCTCGAGCGCCGCGAGTTCATGGCCCTGCTGCGCAACCCGAAGACGCAGGCCCGCATCGCGCACACGCTCGCCACCGGCAAGCCCTTGCGCAACTAGCCACCGGCAACCCGCCACCAGGACCACGACCATGACACGCCAGGTTTCCGACGCCTACGTCATCGCCGCCACGCGCACTGCCGTGGGCAAGGCACCGCGGGGCGTCTATCGCCACACCCGTCCCGACGACCTGCTGGCGCACGTGCTGACGCGCGTGCTCGCGCAGGTGCCGGCGCTCGAGCCGAAGCGCGTCGAGGACGTGATCGTCGGCTGCGCGATGCCCGAGTACGAGCAGGGGATGAACGTTGCGCGCATCGGCGTGCTGCTCGCGGGCCTGCCGTCGAGCGTGCCGGGCATGACGATCAACCGCTTCTGCTCGTCCGGCCTCAATGCGGTGTCGATCGCGGCGGACCGCATCCGCACCGGCGAAGCGGATGTCGTGATCGCGGCGGGCACCGAGAGCATGTCGATGATCCCGATGCTGGGCCGGCTCGCGCTCAACGAAAAGGTCTTCACGCGCGACGAGAACGTCGGCATCGCCTACGGGATGGGACTCACGGCGGAGAAGGTGGCGACGCAATGGGAGGTGACGCGCGAGGCGCAGGACGCGTTCGCACTCGGCTCGCACCAGAAGGCGCTGGCCGCGCAGGCGGCGGGCGAGTTCGACGCCGAGATCAGCCCCTACGAGCTGACGGCGCGCGATCCCGATCTCGCCGCCGGCACCGTGCGCGCGACGCGCCGCCCGATCGCGGCGGACGAGGGCCCGCGCAAGGACACGTCGCTCGACGGGCTCGCCAGGCTGAAGCCCGTCTTCGCGGCCAAGGGCTCGGTGACGGCCGGCAACAGCTCGCAGACGTCGGACGGCGCCGGCGCCGCGATCCTCGTCTCCGAGCGGGTCGCGAAGGAATTGTCGGCGGCGCCGCTCGCGCGCTTCCTTGGCTTTGCCGTCGCCGGCGTGCCGCCGGAGATCATGGGCATCGGCCCGATCGCGGCCATCCCCAGGGTGCTCGCGCAAACGGGAATCCGGCAGGACCAGCTCGACTGGATCGAGTTGAACGAGGCCTTCGCCGCGCAGAGCCTCGCCGTGATGCGCGACCTCGACCTCGACCCCGCGAAGGTGAACCCGCTCGGCGGGGCCATCGCGCTGGGCCATCCGCTCGGGGCGACCGGCGCCATCCGCACGGCCACGCTCGTGCATGGCATGCGCCGGCGCAAGCAGAAGTACGGGATGGTGACGATGTGCATAGGCACCGGCATGGGCGCCGCCGGCCTGTTCGAGGCGCTGTGATGCGCGCGACGCCGCGCGCCGGAGGAACGACGATGAAGCGTATGAGCGTGGCGCGGGCGATCGTCGCGCTTGCGTTGCTGATGCCCGTGGCGGGCGCGGCGCTGGCCGTGGACGTCGGTGGCGTCAAGCTTGCGGACACGGCGGAGCTTGGCGGCCAGAAGCTCGTGCTGAACGGCGCGGGCATCCGCACGAAGGTCGTGTTCAAGGTGTACGTCGGCAGCCTGTGGCTGCCGGCCAAGGCGACCGACGTCGACGGCGTGCTCGCGAAGGCACCCCGGCGCATCCAGCTCGACCTGCTGCGGAACCTCTCGGCGGATCAGCTGGTCGATGCGCTGGTGGACGGCCTGCAGGCGAACTTGAGCGCCGCGGAACTCGCGACGCTCAAGCCCGAGACGGACCAGATGGTGGCGGCGATGAAGGCGTTCGGCGACGTCAAGGAAGGCGACGTCGTCACGCTCGATTTCGTCGACAATGCGACGCGGATCGGTCTCAACGGCAAGCTGCGTGCGACGATCGCCGGGGCGCCGTTCAACGCCGCGCTGACGCGGATCTGGATCGGCGAGCACCCCGCGCAGGCGGACCTGAAGCGTGCGCTGCTGGGTGGGGCATGACCGCTGCACGGTGCGCGCGCGCATCCACGTGTTCAACTCCTGACGATGGAACGATGATGCTTTCGATCGTACGTGCCGCGGCGTTCGCCGCGACCGCCGGCGTGCTTGGCGCGCTGGTTCCGGCAACGGCGCTGGCCGACGACCCGCCGGCCGCCGCCGCAGCCACCCCGCCGGCCGCGACGCTGCCTGCAGGCGCACCCGCGGCGGGCACCGCCGCTGCCGCAGGCACTGCGGCGCCCGCTGCTGCGCCGGCACCCGACCCCAAGGGCCGCGCACCCGAGGTGTACACGATCACGACGACGCCCGCCAAGGATGTCTCGCAACTCGCGTGGCTGCACGGCTGCTGGTCGGGCAAGGTCAACAATCGCGACTTCACGGAGCAGTGGACGTCGCCGGCCGCCGGCATGATGCTCGGGCTCGGCCATACGGTCATGGGTGGCAAGACCGAGAGCTTCGAGTTCATGCGGATGGAAACGGGCGCCGACGGCAAGGTGTCGCTGATCCTGCGCCCCGCGGACCGTGCCGAAGACGTGTTCACGTTCGACAGCGTGAAGGCCGAGCGCGACGTCGAGTTCTTCGTGTTCCTGAATCGCAACGCCGGCTTCCCGTCCCGGATCGCCTACGCGCACGCGTCGCGCGGCCGCATGTACGTGCACGTGCAGGGCAAGGTGAACGGCGCGGACCGCGAGGTGATCTACCCGTTCGTGCCCGTCGACTGCGTCAACGGCAAAGTGCTGCTCTGACGCCGGGCGTCAGCCGGCCGCCACCGCGGCGACGCCGCGGTTGGCAAGCGCGTCGGCGCGCGCGTTGCCCGCGTTGTCGCTGTGGCCCTTGACCCAATGCCAGCGCACGCGGTGGCGCGCGGCCACCGCGTCGAGCTCACGCCACAGCTCGGCGTTCTTCACGGGTTTCCGGTCTGCCGTCTTCCAGCCGTTGCGCTTCCAGCCGTGGATCCACGTGAGGATCCCGTTGCGCACGTATTGCGAATCCGTGTACAGGTCGACGTCGCACGCGCGCGTCAGGCTCTCGAGACCGCGGATCACAGCCGTGAGCTCCATCCGGTTATTGGTCGTCTCGCGCTCGCCGCCGAACATCTCCTTCTCGGCACCCTCCGCAAGCAGCAGCACGCCCCAGCCGCCGGGGCCGGGATTGCCCTTGCAGGCCCCGTCCGTGTAGATGCTGACGGCGGTCACGAATGCTGCGCGGGACCGCGTGTCGTCAGGCTCTCGCGCGCGCGGGCGGCGCTCGCGACGGCGCGGCGCCGCTCGCGCGCGGCACGCGCCGGCGTGATGACGCGCACGCCCGGCACGCGCTTGGTGGCGCGCAGGAAGTACACGCCACCGGCGATCGGCCACCAGCGGTCGCCCGCTTTCTCGAGGAACGCCGAGCGCGCGAGCCAGCGCTCGGTGGCGAACGGCGGCGCATAGGCGTCGAGGCGACCGCCGACGACGTCGAAGCCCAGCAGCGTCAGCCAGTCCTTCGCGCGGTACAGCGCGATGAAGTTGCCGTTCCACGGGGGCGTCTGCTGGCGCCCGAAGTAGCGCTTGGCGCCATACAGCGAGAACGGGTTGAAGCCGGCGATCACCACCTGGCCCTCGGGCCGCGTGACGCGCCACGCCTCCCGCAGCATCAGGTGCGGGTCGTCGGCGAACTCGAGCGCGTGCGGCAGCACGATCAGGTCGAACGTGTTCTCGGGGAACGGCAGGTAGTGCGGGTCTGCCATCACGTCGGCCGGCGCATCGAGGTCCAGCGTGAACGTCGCCGGGATGCGGCTCTGCGCGAGGAACGGGCACGCGGCGAGGCCGACCTGCAGCGCGTAGAAGCCGAAGATGTCGGCGACCGTATGGTCGAAATACTGCTGCTCGCGCGCGAGCACGTAGCGGCCGAGCGGCGACGTGAACCAGTCGGCGAGCGTGGCCCACGGCGGCGTTGACACCGGGTCGTGCGGGTCGGAACATCCTTCCATGCCGTCGATTATCGCCATCCCCGCGTTCAGCGACAACTACATCTGGATGATCCGCGAGGCTGGGCACGCTGCGGTCGTCGACCCCGGGGACGCCGCCCCGGTGCTCGCGTGGCTTGCGGACAACGACGTCGCGTTGACGGCCATCCTCAACACGCACCACCACGCGGACCACGTCGGCGGCAATCGCGCGCTCGTCGCGGCCACCGGCGCACCGGTGTGGGGTCCCGCGCGCGAGGCGATCCCTGGCCGCGACCACGCACTCGCCGAAGGCGACCGCGTCGCTGTCCCGGGCATCGGCATCGTGTTGTCCGTGCTGGATGTCCCCGGCCACACGGCGGGGCACATCGCGTATGTCGGAGACATCGGCGGTCCCGTGCTGTTCTGCGGCGACACGCTGTTCGCCGGGGGCTGCGGACGCCTGTTCGAAGGCACGCCGGCGATGATGCACGCGTCGTTGGCCAAGCTCGCCGCGCTGGATCCCGCGACGCGCGTCTATTGCGCGCACGAGTACACGCTGGCGAACCTTGCGTTCGCCAGCGCGGTCGAACCGCGCAGTGCGGCGCTCGCGGCCCGGGTCGCGGCCGCGCGTGCGCGGCGCGCGGAAGGGATGCCGACGGTCCCGTCGTCGATTGCGGACGAGCGCGCCACCAACCCGTTCCTGCGCGCGGGCAACCCGACGGTGCGTGCCGCGGCGGAGCAGCACGCGGGGCACGCGTTGGCGACGGACGTCGACGTGTTCGCCACCGTGCGCGCCTGGAAGGACGGATTTCGCCCGCATTGACGGATGCGAAGCTGCGCCCCTACCATCGGGCGTTCGATCGGTTGCTCGCGAGCCCGGTCTTGGTACAACACGGCCGCGGATCGAAAGCCGGCACGACGAGGAGCGCAACGCTGAGCCCACTGCAACCGACAACGCAGGTGCGCGCGCCACTGCGCACGCTACCGCGCATCCATTCGCATGCGCGCCCCTGGACGATCCTCGCCGCCGTCGCTGCGCTGTGCGTGGCAGCGTGCGCGACGCCACCCACGGGTCCCGCGACGCCCGGGGCCGGGGATGGGTCCGCGCCCCCCGTCGTCGCGGCGCCGGTCGCCGCCCCGGTCATCGCGTTGCCCAAGCCACTGCCGATGCCGCCGTTCCCGCCGGCGGAAATGGCGGAGCTCGAGCCGCTGCCGTTCCCGAAGCCTGACCTCTGGGACCGCATCGCCGAAGGCTACTCGGTGCCCGATCTTCCCGAGGACGACCCGCTGGTCGTCAAGTGGGAGCACTACTACGCGAGCCGGCCGGACTACATGGCGCGCAGCGTCGAGCGTTCCCGGCGCTACCTGTACCACATCGTCACGACGATCGAGGCGCGCAAGATGCCGCTGGACCTCGCGCTGCTGCCGATGGTCGAGAGCGCGTACAACCCGACGGCGCTGTCGACGAGCCGCGCGTCCGGCATCTGGCAGTTCGTGCCGTCGACCGGCAAGCTCTTCGGCCTCGAGCAGAACTTCTGGTTCGATTCACGGCGCGACATCGTTGCGGCCACCAACTCGGCGCTCGACTACCTGCAGAAGCTGTACGACCAGTTCGGTGACTGGCAGCTGGCACTCGCCGCGTACAACTGGGGCGAGGGCAACGTCGCGAAGGCGATCGCGCGCAACCAGGCCAAGGGGCTGCCAACGGACTACGCAAGCCTCAGGATGCCTGACGAGACGCGCAACTACGTCCCCAAGTTCCAGGCGATCAAGAACATCGTCGCCGATCCGGACAAGTTCGGCGTCACGCTCGCCGACATCCCCGACACGCCTTACTTCACCGTCGTCAAGGTGAACCGGAAGATGGACGTCAAGCTCGCGGCGGACCTCGCGGAGATGCCGCTGGACGAGTTCCTGCTCCTCAACCCGCAGCACAACCGCCCGGTGATCGCCGGCGCCGACGAATACACGATCCTCCTGCCGTTCGACAAGGCGGAGATGTTCGCCGCCAAGCTGGAGCTCACGGACCAGCCGCTCGTCACGTGGCAGGCGTACCGGCTGAAGCCGCACGAGACAATGGCCCAGGTGGCGGCGCGCTACGGGATGTCGGAAGAGACGCTGCGGGCCGTCAACGGCATCGGCTCGCGGGCGCGCGTGCCGGACAACCACGCGCTGCTGGTGCCGGCGGAGCGGCCTTCGGAAGCCACCGCGCAGACGCTCGTGGCGACGGTGTTCACGACGGTGCCGCAAGGCCGCACCGTGTACTACACGGTGCGCCGGGGCGACACGCTGCAGAGGGTGGCAGCGCACTACGGCGTGTCGGTGCGCGACGTGCGCGAATGGAACGGCATGACGCAAAGCCAGCTCCGTGCCGGCCAGAAGTTGCGCATCGTCGTCGACCGCGGCAGCGCCAACGCGCACGCGGAGCAGCGACGCGCGGCGAAGGGCGGGCGGACGCAGTCTGCCAAGGCCACGAAGGCACCGGCGAAGTCCGCGGCATCGCCTGCCAGGACGACGACGACCGCCAAGCGTTCGGCGCCCAAGCCGAAGGCGACGGCATCGCGCGCCCCTCAGGCCAAGTCGGCCGCGGCCAAGCCCAAGGCAGGCAGCGCGAAGTCGGCGGCGAAGAAGCCGGGGACGGCGCAGGCGAGCGCCGGCGGCGCGGACGGCAGCTGACGGCGGGCGGCCGCCAAACAAAACGGGCGACATTTTCACGTCGCCCGTCCTGGTACCGCTTGCGAAGAGGGAAGCTTACTTCTTCTTCGCCGCCTTCTTGGCCTTCTTCTTGGTGGCCTTCTTGGCCTTCTTGGCGACCTTCTTGGCGGCCTTCTTCTTGGTCGCCTTCTTCGCCTTCTTCATCGTCTTCTTGGCGGCCTTCTTCTTGGTGGCCTTCTTGGCCTTCTTGGCGACCTTCTTGGCGGCCTTCTTCTTGGTCGCCTTCTTCGCCTTCTTCTTCGCGACCTTCTTGGCGGCCTTCTTCGGCGCAGCCTTCTTCGCGGTCTTCTTCTTCGCCTTCTTCTTGGCGGCCTTCTTCTTCGGCGCCGGCGTCGAAGCCGTAGGCGCCATCATCGACATCATGTCAGCCAACATTGAGTTTCTCCTGTCTGAGTTGCCGGAACTGTTATTGAACGTCGTCTTCGCAGATGCCGCCGGTTTTGCATTTCGTCGTGATGCACCGCCCGACTACTTGACAAACCCATTGCCACCTGCTGGTCGCATTCTAGCCACATTTCAACGATTTGCAAGAATCCGGCGCTTGTTGTATGACGCGCGCGCGGCGGTGTTGCGAATTCGCACACCGCCTGGCGGCGGCAAAAACGCGTTCTCAGCGCGCGACGTGCTCGCCATTCCACAGCGCGTCGATGCGCTCGCGCTCGCGGACGACGTGCGCGTGCGCGCCGTCGACGAGCACCTCGCACGCGCGCGGCCGCGAGTTGTAGTTGGAGCTCATCGCCATGCCGTAGGCGCCCGCGGTGCGCACGGCGAGCAGGTCGCCTTCGGCCAGCGCCAGCGCGCGCGCCTCGGCGAGGAAATCGCCGCTTTCGCAGACGGGGCCGACGACGTCGTACACCGTCGTGGCGCCAGCGCGCGGGCGCACCGGATCGACGCCGTGCCACGCCGCGTAGAGCGCCGGGCGCAGCAGGTCGTTCATCGCCGCGTCGACGATCGCGAAGTGCTTCGCCTCGCCGGGCTTGAGGTAGAGCACGCGCGTCAGCAGCACGCCCGCCTCGCCGACCAGCCGTCGCCCCGGCTCGAAAAGCAGCTTCACCTCGCGCGCGCCGCGCGCGGCGCGGACGGCGTCCGCATAGCGCGCCAGCACGATCGGCGTGTCGTCGTCGCGGTAGCGCACGCCCAGGCCGCCGCCCAGGTCGACGTGCTCGAGGACGATGCCTTCCGCCGCCAGCGTGTCGACGAGCTCGAACATCCGCGCCGCCGTCTCGACGTAGGCGTCGAGGTCCAGCACTTGCGAACCGATGTGGCAGTCGATGCCGCGCACCGCGAGCGAAGGCATCGCCGCCGCCCGCCGGTAGAGCTCCGGCGCCGCGGTGTGCGCGATGCCGAACTTGCTTTCCGCGAGCCCGGTCGCGATGTACGGGTGCGTGCGCGCGTCGACGTGCGGATTCACGCGCAGGCTCACCGGCGCCCGCCGCCCCTCGCGCGCGGCGATCGCCGCGATCCGTTCCAGCTCGGAGGCCGACTCGACGTTGAAGCACAGGATGCCGGCCGCGAGTGCCGCGACGATCTCGGTGTCCGTCTTGCCGACCCCGGAGAACACGATCTTTGCCGGGTCGCCGCCGGCGTGCAGCACGCGGGCGAGCTCGCCGCCCGACACGATGTCGAAGCCGGCGCCGAGCCGGGCGAGCAACGCCAGGATCGCGAGGTTCGAGTTGGCCTTGAGCGCGTAGCAGACGAGGTGCGGCGTGCCCGCGAACGCAGCCGTGTACTCGCGGAACGCTGCCTCGATCGCCGCGCGCGAATAGACGTACGTCGGCGTGCCGTACCGGGCGGCGATGTCGGCGAGCGGGACCTCTTCGGCGCAGAGCTCGCCGTCGCGGTAACGGAATGGATCCAAGGGCGGCGTGGAGTCAGCTGCCGCCGTTCACCTGCGACGGCATCTCGATGCCGGAGGGCGGCGGCGGCGGTGGCGTCGTGGTCCCCGGCGGCGGCTTGAGCGGGCCCTTGATGCCGCAACCGGCAAGCGCGAGCAGCAGCGTGACGGCGAGGACGGGCGTTGCGCGCGGACGGCGAGGCGATGGCGAACGGCGTAACATCGCCGCCGATGCTACACCATCGCAGACCATGACGGACACCGAGTTCCTGGACGTGACGGACCGCGCGCTGGCGGCGCTCGGCGCTGCGCTGGACGACGCGCTGGCGACGAGCGACGCCGACGTCGACTGGCAGCTCAACGACGGCATCCTGACGATCGAATGCGACGACGGCGGCAAGGTGATCGTCAACCGCCACGCTCCCAATCGCGAGCTGTGGGTCGCCGCCAAATCCGGCGGCTACCACTACCGGATCGACGGCGGCCGCTGGCGCGACACGCGCAGCGGTGCGTTCATCGAGGATGCGCTCGCGGCGGTGCTGCGCGCGCAGGGCGGGCTCGCCGTCGCAGTGCCGCAGCTCGCGACGGCCTGACGCGCGGCGCGCTTCAGGCGGCCAGCAGCGCCGTCCACTCCTCCAGCGCGCGGCGCTGCGCCGCGTGGCCGGGCATCAGCCGCTCGACGACCGCCCAGAAGCGCGGCGAGTGGTTGAGCTCGACGAGGTGCGCCACCTCGTGCGCCACGACGTAGTCGGCCAGCCGCGGCGGCAGCTGGATGAGCCGCCAGTTGAGCCGGATCTCGCCACGCTGGTTGCAGCTGCCCCATTCGCTGCGGGCGTTCGTGAGCTTCACCGGGGGGTCGTCGCGGCCGGCGGCGAGCGCGTAGCCCTGCACGCGCGTGGCGACGAGCCGTAGCGCCTCGTCCTTCAGCCAGTCGGTGACGTAACCGGCGACCTTGCGCTCGTCGCCGGGCGCGGGATGCAGCACCGTGAGGTCGAACAGGTCGGCGCGGATGCCGGCGCGGCGCGCGGGGAACAGCGCGAGCGACAACGGTTCGCCGCGATAGTAGATCGGCGCGCCGGTCTGCCACACGCGCGGGTAGACGTCGCGGCGGCGCGCGCGCCATTCGGCGAGCGTGCGCACGATCCACGTCGCGCGCTCGGTCAGCGCGGCCTCGATCTCGGACAGCGTCACCCAGCGCGGCGCGCGCACCGTGAGGCCGTCGAGGTCGATCTGCATGCCGATCGTGCGCCGGCGCGCGCGCACGAGCCGGTACGCGACAGCCTCGGTGCCGAGCATCACGCGACGCATCTGGCCCGCGCGGACGTGCTCGTCCGGCGTCAAGTGGGCGCGGGTGACCGGCTTCATGCAGCGGCCGGCACGCCGAGGCGCGCCACCTCGTCCTCGATCCACTGCTCGACCAGCGCCGTCAGTGCCGCCGGGTCGCGACCTTCCGGCGCGATCGGCGCGCCGATCGACAGCGTGATCGTGCCTGGCCGCTTGCCGAAGATGCCCTTGGGCCACAGGTAGCCGGCGTTGTGCGCGATCGGCAGGATCGGCGTGTCGGTCAGCAGCGCGAGCCGCGCGCCGCCTGTCTTGTAGCGGACGTGCGTGCCGGCCTTGATCCGCGTGCCTTCCGGGTAGATGACGATCCAGAAGCCCTGCGCAAAGCGCTCGCGCGCCTGCACGGCCATCTGCTGCATCGCGTCGGCACCCGCCTTGCGGTCGATCGTGATTGGCGACGCAAGCGCGAAGCCCCAGCCGAAGAACGGGATCTTCAGGAGCTCCTTCTTCGCGATGAACGACAACGGCGGGAAGTACGTGTGCAGCGACAGCGTCTCCCACGTCGAGCTGTGCTTGCACATGATGATGTGCGGCGTCGACGGGATGTTGGCCAGCCCCTCGACGCGCCACCGGATGCCGCAGATCGCGCGCGCCGCGACCAGCATCATGCCGCACCAGGCCGCGGCGGTTTCGTAGCGCTGCACGCGCGGCAACCACGCGGTGGCCAGCATCAGGATCGCGAAGACGGGCGTGACGACGATCTGGAACAGCAGGAAGACGAGCGAGCGCAGGAAGGACATCGTCACTCGTCGCCGGCGATCAGCGCCGCGACGGCGAACGCGAGGTCCGGGAAGATCACCGTGTTGGCGGGAAAGCCGCCCTCGCGCAGCGTCTTCTCGCCCTTGCCCGTGAGCACGAGCATCGGCTGCGCGCCGACCGTCGCCGCGGCGTCCAGGTCGCGCAGGCTGTCGCCCACCGACGGCGTGCCGGCGAGCTCGACGTTGAAGCGCCGCCCTATCTCCAGCAGCATCCCCGGCTTGGGCTTGCGGCAGTCGCACTGCGAGTCGGCCGAATGCGGGCAGTAGAAGATCGCGTCGATCCGGCCGCCGGCCTGCGCCACGGCGCGGTGCATCTTCTCGTGGATGGCGTTCAGCATCGCCATGTCGAACAGCCCGCGCCCGAGACCCGACTGGTTCGTCGCGACGACGACACGGTAGCCGGCGTGGTGCAGGCGCGCGATCGCCTCGATGCTGCCCGGGATCGGTACCCACTCGTCCGGCGACTTGATGAACTGGTCGCTGTCGCGATTGATGACGCCGTCACGGTCGAGGACGATGAGCTTGGGCTGGCGGGAGGCGGCGACCGCTTCGGAGGTGAGCTGGACCACGGCCGGCATTCTAGAAGCAATGCGCGGCGCGGGCCAGCGCGGAATGCTTCCCCGGGAGGCGGCGCGCCGGCTCCCGGCCGCGCGCTACTGCGCGAGCTTGCTGATGTCGGCGACGCGGTTCATCGTCCCCGCGACGTTGGCGAGCAGGTTGAGCCGGTTCTGGCGGACGGCGGGGTCGTCCGCCATCACCATCACGTCGTCGAAGAAGCGGTCGACCGCGGGTCGCGTCGCGGCCAGCGCGAGGAGCGCGCCCTGCCAGTCGCCGCTTGCGCATTTGGCGTCGACTTCGCTCCGGACGCTCGCGAACTGCCGGGACAGTTCCGTCTCGGCGCCAGGCGCGAGCAAGCTCGGGTCCACGGGAACCGCGGGAACGTTCCCGTACGTCACCGTGATGCCCGTCTTCGCGAGGATGTTCTTGATCCGCTTGTTCGCCGCGGCGAGTGCCGGTGCTTCAGGCAACTTTTCGAACGCGCGGATCGCGGCGAGCTGGCTCGGGACGAGCCACAGCTCCCCGGGGCCGGCATCCACGACCGCCGCGACCTCGTTGGTCGTGTACCCCTGGTCCTTCAGGTAACCCTTCAGGCGATCGGTGATGAACTGCGACAGGTCGGCCCCCGCATTCTTGCCCGGTCCGAATGGCGCGAATGCGGCATCGAGCAACGGACCCAACGTCACCGGCACGCGCTTCTCGATCAGGATGCGGAGGACGCCCAGCGCCGCGCGGCGCAGCGCGAACGGGTCCTTGTCGCCGGTGGGCACCTGGCCGATGCTGAACAGTCCCGCGAGCGCCTCGAGCTTGTCCGCCAGCGCGACGGCCTGCGCCACGGGGCCGGCAGGCAGCGCGTCGCCGGCAAAGCGGGGCGCGTAGTGCTCGGCGATCGCGTCGGCGATCACGGCCGGCTCGCCGTCGTGCAATGCGTAGTAGCGGCCCATCGTGCCCTGCAGCTCGGGAAATTCGCCGACCATGTCGGTGACAAGATCCGCCTTGGCGAGCCGCGCCGCGCGCTCGGCCGCAGCCGGATCCGCGCCGACGAACGGCGCGATCGCCTTCGCCAGCGCCGCGAGCCGCGCGACGCGCGCACCGAGCGTGCCGAGCTGGTTGTGATAGACGACGGCGTCCAGCTTCGGCAGCCGCGACTCCAGCGACGCCTTGCGATCCTGGTCGAAGAAGAAGCGCGCATCGGCAAGGCGCGCGCGCAGCACGCGCTCGTTGCCACCGACGATGGCTTTCGGATCGCGCGTCTCCAGGTTGCTGACGACCAGGAAGCGGTTGCCGAGCTTGCCGGCGGCGTCCGTCAATGCGAAATACTTCTGGTTGAGCTGCATCGTCAGGATCAGGCATTCCTGCGGCACGGCCAGGAACGCGGGATCGAACTCGCCGGCGTACACCACCGGCCACTCGACGAGCGACGCGACCTCGTCGAGCAGCGCCTCGGGCATCACCGGCGTGTCGGCGCCGGCGGCCGCCTCGAGCTTGGCGACGATCGCGGCGCGCCGCGCGGCGAACGACGGGATCACCTTGCCCTCGGCCTCGAGCGTCGGCGCATAGGCGGCGGCGTTTGCGAGCGTGAGCTCGCCGCGGGACAGGAAGCGGTGGCCCATCGTCACGCGACCGGCGGCGAGTCCGAGCGCCGTCACCGGCACGACGTCCGCCCCGTGCAGCGCGACGAGCCGGTGCGCCGGCCGCACGAACTTCTCGTCGTTCCAGTAGCCGCCCGCGCCGGCGTAGCTCATCACCTTGGGAATGGGCAAGGCGCCGATGGCGTCGGCGAGCACCGCCTGCAACGCGTCGGCGAGCGGGCCCCCCTTGGCGATGCCTTCGTGGAACAGCGCTTCCGCCTTGCCGTCGCTGCCGCGCGCGAGCGTGGCGGGATCGACGTGCGCGAGGCCCTTCGCCTTGAGCTTGCCGGTGAGGGCGGCAGTGGGCTTGCCGGCGGCGTCGAACGCGACGGACACCGGCAGCAGCTTCTCGCGGAACGGCTTGTCGGGCGCGACGGCGCGCACCGCGGCGATGGCCACGGCCAGCCGCCGCGGCGACGCATACGGCGTCACTGCCGCGTCGGGCTCGACGAAGTCGCGCGCGGCAAGGCCGGCGACGACAGCATCCGCAAACGCCTGGCCGAGGCGCTTCAGTGCCTTGGGTGGCAGCTCCTCGGTGAACAGCTCGACGACGAGCGGCGCGCTCATGACTCGTGTGCCGCGTACTGCGGCGGCAGGCTGGCGCGCTGCGCCATCGGCACCAGCGGGAAGCTGCGCGCACGGCGCGACTCGAGGTAGGTCGTGGCGACCAGCCGCGACAGCGCGCGGATGCGGCCGATGTACGCGGCGCGCTCGGTCACCGAGATCGCGCCGCGCGCGTCGAGCAGGTTGAACGTGTGCGCGGCCTTCAGGATCGCCTCGTAGCCGGGCAGCGGCAGCGCGACGGCGAGCAGGCGCTTCGCCTCGCCTTCGAAATACGTGAACAGCTCGAGCAGCTTCTCCGTGTTGGAGTGCTCGAAATTGTAGGTCGACTGCTCGACTTCGTTCTGGTGGTAGACGTCGCCGTACGTGAGCACGCGCGTGGCCCCGTCTTCCTCCCATTCGGTCCACACGAGGTCGAACACGTTCTCGCAGTCCTGCAGGTACATGCACAGACGCTCGAGGCCGTACGTGATCTCGCCGGTGATCGGGTTGCAGTCGAGGCCGCCCACCTGCTGGAAGTACGTGAACTGCGTCACCTCCATGCCGTTGAGCCAGACCTCCCACCCGAGGCCCCAGGCGCCGAGCGTCGGGTTCTCCCAGTCGTCCTCGACGAAGCGCACGTCGTTGGCCTTGAGGTCGAAGCCGAGCGCCTCGAGCGAACCGAGGTAGAGGTCCAGGATGTTGGCAGGCGAGGGCTTCAGCACGACCTGGTACTGGTAGTAGTGCTGCATCCGGTTGGGGTTCTCGCCGTACCGGCCGTCCTTCGGGCGCCGCGACGGCTGCACATAGCCGGCGCGCCACGGTTCCGGTCCCAGCGCGCGCAGGAACGTTGCCGTGTGTGACGTGCCCGCGCCGACCTCCATGTCGTAGGGCTGCAGCAACGCGCAGCCCTGGCGGCCCCAATAGTCCTGCAGCCGCAGGATCAGATTCTGGAAGGTCAGCATGACGGACGTGCGCGGCGGCGGCGCACGCGAAGGTGACGACGGACCGGCGATTTTACCGGGTTTCGCCCGCCAGGCGCCCGGTGCCGCCCGTGCGGTTACGGCGGGCCACGACCAGCGCGAGCGCGAGCAACGCGACGGCCAGCACGACCGGCCCCGTGTCGCCGATGGCCATGTACGGCGTGACGCCGCGCCGGCCGCTGACCGTCACCTCGAGGATGCCGCGCGTGAACCAGGGCAACCGCGCGGCTTCGCGGCCGTCGGCGCCAACGGCCGTCGTGATGCCGGTGTTGGTGGCGCGCAGCAGCGGGCGGCCGGTCTCGAGCGCGCGCATCGCGGCGATCTGGTCGTGCTGGTCGGCGGCGATCGAGCGGCCATACCAGGCGTCGTTGGTCACGTTGACGAGCAGCGTGGCGTCGCGCACCCGGCGGCGGAGCTCGTTGCCGAACGCATCCTCGTAGCAGATGTTGACCGCGACGCGCTGGCCCGCGACATCCAGCGGCGGCGCATCGGCGGGCCCGGCGGCCTGGTCCGCCAGCGGGATCGCCAGCACGTGCTCGATGAAGCCGCCGACGACGGACTTGAGCGGGATGCTCTCGCCGAACGGCACCAGGTGATGCTTGCGGTACAGCTGCGGCTTGCCCGCGCCGACGGTGATCACGCT
Source organism: Pseudomonadota bacterium (assembly GCA_018241745.1). Classification (GTDB taxonomy): domain Bacteria; phylum Pseudomonadota; class Gammaproteobacteria; order Burkholderiales; family Casimicrobiaceae; genus VBCG01. The sequence goes on along the minus strand of JAFEDG010000148.1, from coordinate 27,275 downwards.
GTTGTGGATCGCCGGTTCGTCGCCGGGGATCGGCGATTCTACGACCGTGAACAGGCCCACGAGCGCATCACCATTGCGCGCCGCGGCCGCGGCGGCGATGCGATCCAGGATCTCGGCCGGGACCTCGTCCGCAAACACCGGGAACGCGCTTTCGGGCAACACGATCAGGCGGCCGCGGCTCACTTCGGCCAAGTGCGCGTACAGCAGGAAGTTGCGGTCGCGATACGCGGGATCGAACTTCTGGTGCTGCGCGACGTTGCCCTGGATCAGCGAGATCGTGAGCGGCTCGCCGACGCGCTCGGTCCACGTCAGGTGCTGGAGCCCCCAGCCGGCCGCGAACAGCAGCGCGATCCCGGCGAGCGACGCGAACATCAGCCGGCGCGCGTGCTGCGTGATCGCCTCGACGAACAAGGCGAGCAGAGCCGCTGCCAGCGCCGTGGCGAGCGACACGCCGAACACGCCGCCCAGCGGCGCGAAGCCCGCGAGGCTGGAGCCGGGCAGCTGCGCCGACCCGACGAGCAGCCACGGGAACCCGGTGTAGCCGCGCCCGCGCAACCATTCGGACAGCGTCCACAGCGTGGCGAGTGCCAGCGCGCGCGGGACGCTGTCGTGCTCGGTAAACCGCACGGCGAGCGCCCCGACGAGGGCGGGCCACAGCGCGAGGTAGGCGACCCAGGTCGCGGTCGCGAGCACCGCCAGCGCGGCGGGCATCCCGCCGAACGTCTGCAGTGGTACGTAGACCCAGCTGACCCCGGCGCCGAACAGGCCCACGCCGTAGGCAAAGCCGAGCTTCGCGGCCGTGCGCGGGCTGTGCGCGTGCTGCCAGAACAGGAACTGCCCGCCCAGCATCGCGGGCGCGACGAGCGCGAATCCGAATGGCGCGAACGCGAATACCGTCGCCGCGCCCGCGCACAACGACAGCGGGGCCGCCAGCTTGCCTTCGGTGTTCAACAGGACGCCTTGTCGTCGTCGTCGTCGTCGCGGGCGGCAGGCGGGGCCGGCGCGGCAATGCGCTCGACGTTCAGCAACTGCACCCGCCGGCTGTCCGCGCGGACGACGCGGAAGCGCAACCCGTCGATCGTCACTGTCTCGCCGCGCTTGGGCAGGCGTCCGAACGCGCGCAGCACCGCGCCGCCGACGGTGTCGATCTCGTCGTCGTCGAGCTTGACGCCGAAGTGCGCGTTGAAATCCTCGACCTCCGTCTGCGCCTTGACGCGGAAGCGGCCGTTGCCCTCGGCGATGATGTTGTCCTCGCTCTCGTCGAAGTCGTACTCGTCCTCGATGTCGCCGACGATCTGCTCGAGCACGTCCTCGATCGTCACGAGGCCGGAAACGCCACCGTACTCGTCGACGACGATCGCGATGTGGTTGCGGTTGGCGCGGAAGTCGCGCAGCAGCACGTTGAGTCGCTTGGACTCGGGCACGAACACGGCCGGCCGCAGCGTGTCGCGCAGCACGAAGGCCTCCGGGTCCGAGTAGTACTTGAGCAGCTCCTTCGCAAGCAGGATGCCGATCACGTCGTCCTTGTTCTCGCCGATCACCGGGAAGCGCGAGTGGTTCGTCTCCAGCACCAGCGGGATGAACTCCGCCGGCGAATCGTCGATGGACACGCAGTCCATCTGCGCGCGCGGGATCATGATCTCGCGCACGGTGAGCTCCGACACCGACAGGACGCCCTCGATCATCGCCAGCGCATCGGCGTCGATCAGCTGGCGCACGCTCGCGCCGTGCAGCATCTCGCGCAGCTGGTCGCGATCCTCGGGCTCGCGCACGAGGAACGCCGAGATGCGCTCCATCAGGCTGGGCTTGTCGTCGTGGCTGTCGTCGGACTGGCTCATGCGGGCGGCGCGGGGAGGTCGGGGCGCGGCGTCAGGCGGAGGCGACCGGCGTGGCGTAAGGATTGGCGATGCCGAAGGCGGCGAGCAGTGCGACCTCGCGCCGCTCCATCCGCGCCGCCTCGCCCGGGCGCTCGTGGTCGTGGCCTTGCAGGTGCAGGAGGCCGTGCACGATGAGGTGCGCGCAATGCGCGCGCAGCGTCTTCCGCTGCGCCTTCGCCTCGGCCACGAGGACCGGCACGCACAGCACGATGTCGCCCGTCAGCATCCGCGTGTGGCCGCGTCCAGGTTGATGCGTGACGTCATCGTACACGAACGTCAGTACGTTCGTCGCGTAGTCGCGGCCGCGGAACTGCGCATTGAGCGCGCGGCCTTCGCGCCGGCCGACGAAGCGCACCGTCACCGCGGCCGGCACCGCGAGCGCCGCGTCCGCATAGCGGCGCACGGTAGCCGCGGCGGGCAATCCGCGGCGCGCCACGGCGTACTGCACGGCGATCGCATGCGCACCGTCGTGGCGCGGCACGCTCATCCGGCAGGCTTCGCGCGGTCGTACGCGTCGATGATCTTCTGCACCAGCGGGTGCCGCACGACGTCCGCGCTCGTGAAATGCACGAATGCGATGCCGCGCACGCCGGCGAGCACGCGGTCCGCCTCGACGAGGCCGCTCTTCTGGTGGCGCGCGAGGTCGATCTGCGTCACGTCGCCGGTGACGACGGCCTTGCTGCCGAAGCCCATCCGCGTGAGGAACATCTTCATCTGCTCGGGCGTCGTGTTCTGCGCCTCGTCGAGGATGATGAAGCTGTGGTTCAGCGTGCGGCCGCGCATGTAGGCAAGCGGCGCGATCTCGATCGTCTGCCGCTCGAACAGCCGCGCCACCTTGTCGTAGCCCATCAGGTCGTACAGCGCGTCGTACAGCGGGCGCAGGTAGGGATCGACCTTCTGCGCGAGGTCTCCCGGCAGGAAGCCAAGCCGCTCGCCTGCCTCGACGGCGGGTCGCACGAGCACGATGCGCTTGACGGCGCCGCGCTCCAGCGCGTCGACGGCGCAGGCGACGGCGAGGTAGGTCTTGCCCGTGCCGGCAGGGCCGATGCCGAACGTGATGTCATGCGCCCCGATCGCTTCCAGGTAGGCCACCTGGTTGGGCGTGCGCCCGTGCAGGTCCGCGCGCCGGGTGCGCAGCACGCCGGCGCCGGGCGCCGCGCCCGGCGCGTCGTCGTCGCCACGGGCCGCGGCCCCGAGCGGCTGGCGCAGCGTCTCGACGAGCCCCAGCTGCACGTCGTCGGCCGACAGCTCGTGCACGTGCGCCTCGCGATAGAGGCGTTCGAGCGCATCGCGCGCCTGCGCGAGCGCCGCGGGCGCCCCTTCCAGCGTGAACTCGCCGCCACGCCTGCGCACCGTGACGTCGAGGCCCGCCTCGATCTGCCGCAGGTTGGCGTCCAGCGGACCGCACAGGTTGGCGAGCGCGCGGTTGTCGAGCGGCGCCAGTGCCAGGGCCACACGTTCGCGCGGCATGGCGCGCGTCACAGCACGCCGCGCACGAGCGGCGCCTTCAGCGCCTCGTCGAGCGCCTGCTGCGATTCGGCGAGATGCGCGCGTGCTTCGGCGGAATAGGTGCCGCGCGCGCGGGCCGTGGCGATCTCGTCGCGCAGCGACTTCGCATCCGCGCGCGCGACGGCCCGCGCATCGGCGGGCATCGTGGCGGCCGGCTTGAGCAGCGTGGTGCCGAGCCGCACGACGTACTCGCGTTGCAGGTTGCGCCGGAGCAGCGGTATGTCCTTGCCCGTCTTCAGCTCGCTGAAGATCGCGGCATGCAGCGAGCCATAGAGCTCCGACAGCTGCAACGCCTTCGCGTCCTTGCCGACGCGGTCCTGGTTGTCCAGGATCCGCTGCGCCGTCGCCGCGCCCAGCAGCTGATCGAGCACGGCGCGCTGCACGACCAGCACCTGCGTCGGCAGCGAATAGTCGAAGCCCGGTGCGCCGTAACCCGTGTCGAACGGGTCCGCGATCTTCAGCCAGTCGGTGGACAGCTGGCGCATGAACTGCGGCGGGAAGCTGAAGTTGGACGCACTGAACAGGTTGTCCTCGATCAGCTTCAGCGCGGCGCGCTGCTCGGCGGGAGGCACGGGGCTGAGCGGCGCGCGGCCCGATCCCGCGGTGTCGCGATAGAGGGTCGTGCCGCCGACGTAGCGCGTGGCGGCGAGGCCGGCCTCGCGCATCGACGCGAGGCCACGCGTGACGTTGCGCCGGTAGCGGTCCAGGCTGGCCCCGTCGGGCAGAGACTTGGTCTCCCACAGCGACCACAGCTCGCCGGTCAGCAGCACGCGCCGGCGCGCGAAGTCGAGAGGATCGTTGGAGAGGTCGAGGACCGCGGCATCGGGATCCATGCCCGACTGCGTCTCGGCATCGTAGGCGTACGCGAGGTCGTGCTCGGTGCTGCGCGCGGCGATCCGCGCGAGCTCCGCCTTCTCGTCCGCTGGCGCGATCGGCTCGTAGCCGTACTGGATGGCCCAGTAGTCGTACGGGCCGAGCGTCTCCATCGAGAACGAGCCCTGCTTCTCGCCCGGCAGCGCGAGGTTCGTGCCGTTGTACTCCATCACCGACCCGGCGATGCCATGCGCCTTCGTGAACGAGCTGTCTGCGAGCTGCGCCTCCGTGTAGATCGTCGAGGCGCGGAAGTTGTGCGTCAGGCCCAGTGTATGGCCGACCTCGTGCATCGCCACTTCCTTTACGTCGTCGAGGACGAATTGCTCTTCCGCCGCGCTGCCCGGCGCGATGTCGCCGCGCGCCTCGAGCAGGTCGAGCGCGAAGCCGCGCTGCTCGGCCGCGAACTCGCCGGCGTAGCACGCGGTCATCGGGAACATCGTGTCCGCGGGATAGACGGTGACGGACGGCTGGACCTGGTCGACGAACCGCGCGCGCTGGTAGCGGAAGCGCACCGGGTCGATGCCGATGCCCGCCTCGAGGATCTCGCCGCTGCGCGGGTCCACCTGGACAAGGCCGATGCCGCCGAAATCCGGCCTCGCCGTCACCATCCAGTGGATCGTGCCGTGGCGCGTGCCGAGCCCGGCGAACGGGTCATCGTCCGGCTGCACCTTCACCTGGATCGCGTTCAGGAACCCGATCTTCTCGAATGCCTTGTTCCACTCGAGGACGCCCGCAGTGATGGCGCCGCGATACTCGACCGGGATATTGCTGTCGAGCCAGTACACGATGGGCTCCTTCGGTTCCGACAGCGCCGCCGCGGGATCCTTCTTCTCGAGTCGCCAGCGCCGGACGTAGTCGACGCGCGGTGTCAGCGTGACGTCGTTCGTGTAGTCGTAGCGCGCCGTCGTGAAATAGCCGACCCGCTGGTCGGCAAGTCGCGGCGCCATCGGCGTCGCCGGCAGCTTCGTGAACGTGTAGTTCCAGCCGAGGAACAGGCTGCGGATATCCGGAAGCGTGGCCGGCGGGCGCGTGTACGGCACCCCTGGCGTGGTCGGCGGCTGCACGATGCGCGCCAGCGCGTAGTGCGCATTGACTGCGACGCCCAGCGCGGCGTCGTTGACCCGGGTCCGCGTGATGGAAGAGTTGTGCGCGTCGAACGTATATCCCTGGCGGTAGACGCGATCGAGGATCGCGTTGCCACCGGGGATGTCCGTGAGCAGCAGCGCGGACAGGTCGACCAGCACCGCCTTCGACTCGGGATGGGGCGCGGATGCGAGCGGGACGGCGCCGAGCAGGCTGTTGGAGAACGCGTCACGGACAGCGCGCGCCTGTGGCGTGTCCGCCTTCGCGAAGAAGCGCTCGTTCTGGGCGATCAGCTGCACCGTATTGCCGACGCGGTGCCACGTGACGATCTGCGACTGGCCGACGTAGTAGCCGCCGATGATGCCGCCGAAGATCCGGTTCTCGCCGAGGCCTTGCGCGAGGTTCGCGGTGAAGAAGAACGGCTGGTCGAACTGGTCGGGCTGGATCTCGATCCAGGTCTTGTCGTCGCGCGTGTAGACGGTGAACAGGCCCTTGTCGACCTTCGCGTCCTTGATGACGTCGGCGAATGGCTTCGTTGCGTTGGCGGCTGCGGCGGCCGCGCCGGCGGCGGCTGCGGCGGCCGCGGCGGCGGGCGAGCCGCGCGCGGAACCGGGGGGCTGCGGCGCGACGGGGCCGGTGGTCCGAACCGCGGCGGCGGCGCCGGCAGCCGCCGCGGCGGCGACGTCCGTCTTCGTCACAGCGGCGTCCGCAGCAGTGTCGTGCGCCGCCGGCGTGGTCGCGCAGCCGGCGGTCAGGGCGAGCAGCGCGGCGACGACCGTCGCGGGAAGCGTGGAGCGAATCGACATCGGGATTCCTTGGCGTGTAGGGCGGGCGTCGCCGCGCGCGGCGGGCGAACGTTCGAGTTCAGGCGGTGACGGCTTCGCCGCGCAACGAATGCGGGAAGGCGCGCGTGATCGTCACGTCGACGTAGCGGCCGATCAGCGCCGCGCCGCCTGCGAAGTTGACGACGCGGTTGTTGTCGGTCCGCGCGGCGAGCTCGCGCGCGTCCTTGGTCGCATGGCCGGTGACCAGCACGCGCTGCGTGGTGCCGACCATCGCGTCGCTGTACGCGCGGTAATGCGCGTCGAGCGCCGACTGCAATGCCTCGAGCCGCGCTTGCGCCACCGCGTGCGGCACCGGATCGGGCAGTTCCGCGGCCGGCGTGCCGGGCCGCGCGCTGTACAGGAAGCTGAAGGCGCCGTCGAAGCGGACGCTGTCGACGAGCTTCATCGTCGCGGCGAAATCGGCGTCCGTCTCGCCGGGGAAGCCGACGATGAAATCGGACGTCAGCGACAGGTCCGGCCGCGCCGCGCGCAGCCGGCGCACGATCGACTTGTACTCGAGCGCCGTGTAGCCGCGCTTCATCGCGGCCAGCACGCGGTCGCTGCCCGACTGCACGGGCAGGTGCAGCTGCGACACGAGCTTCGGCTCGCGCGCGTAGACGTCGATCAGCCGCTGGCTCATTTCCTTCGGATGCGACGTCGTGTAGCGGATGCGCTCGATGCCCGGCACGGCGGCGACGTACTCGACCAGCGCCGCGAAATCGAGCGGCGCGCCGTCGCTGCCGAGGCCCCGCCAGCCATTGACGTTCTGGCCGAGCAGCGTCACCTCGCGCACGCCCTGGTCCGCGAGATCAGCGACTTCCATCAGCACATCGTCGAGCGGGCGGCTCACTTCCTCGCCCCGGGTGTACGGCACGACGCAGAACGAGCAGTACTTGCTGCAGCCTTCCATGATCGACACGAACGCCGCGGCGCCGTCGACGCGCGGCGGCGGCAGGTGGTCGAACTTCTCGATTTCGGGAAAGCTCACGTCGACCTGCGGCACGCCGCTCTCACGCCGCGCGCGGATCATCTGCGGCAGCCGGTGCAGCGTCTGCGGGCCGAACACGACGTCGACGAACGGCGCGCGCGCGACGATCGCGGGTCCTTCCTGCGACGCGACGCAGCCGCCGACGCCGATGATCAGGTCGGGCCTTTCAGCTTTCAGCGCGCGCACGCGGCCGAGGTCGTGGAACACGCGCTCCTGCGCCTTTTCGCGCACCGAGCACGTGTTGAACAGGATGACGTCCGCGTCCTCGGGACGGTCGGTGGGCGTGAGCTGGTCGCTGGCGGCGAGTACGTCGGCCATCTTGTCCGAGTCGTACTCGTTCATCTGGCATCCGAACGTGCGGATGTAGAGCTTCTTCGGCATGCTGCGGTCTCCCGGGAACCGGAGGTTATTCGGCGGGGAGCATGGTGCGGAACGTGGGCGCGCAGTATAGCAAGCGGCCCATGCGCGCCGTCCTGTAACATCGGGCCTGCAGGTGTCGTCCGCGCGCGCCGTTGGAATGGGTCGCGCGGACGGTGAAACGGGAACGCGGTCGTCGTCGCACTGGCGTGCAAGCCGGGGCGGGGGCGGCAAGCCGCGGCTGCCCCCGCAACGGTAGGCCGGTGCGGACCGCTCACGATGCCACTGCCCGCGCGACGCGGGTCGGGAAGGCGAGCGGTCAAGACCGGCGAGCCCGGAGACCGGCCTGCACCCGGTGGCGTGCGCGTGCTTCGCGCGCTGCCGGCACGCGCGACGCGGGTGGTGTCGTGGCGGCAGGCCGCGCCGCGCCACCCCACGACGCGCCCACCTCCCGCCCCGACGCCCACCGCGCGCACCGACCGCAGTCGTTGCCGTGCGGGGACGCACGGCGGGAGTCCCGGATGAATCGCACGTCAGCAACGCTCGCGGGCGCGGCGCTCGTCGCCACCCTGTCCTTCGGATCGTTACCCGCCGCGCATGCGCAAGCGGACAGTGCCGCCACGCTGCCGCCGGTGTTCGTCACGGCCACGCGCACGCCGCAGCCGTTCGCGAGTCTGCTCGCGGACGTCACCGTGATCGGCCACGACGAGATCATGGCGGCCGGCGTCGACAGCCTCGCCACGCTGCTGCAGCGCCAGCCCGGCATCGAGATCACGCAGAACGGCGGTCCCGGCTCGACGTCGGGGCTGTTCGTGCGTGGCACGAACACGGGCCAGGTGCTGGTGCTCGTGGACGGCATGCGCGTGTCGTCGTCGTCGTCCGGCACGACGGCGATCGAGGCGATCCCGCTCGGCGACATCGACCACATCGAGATCGTGCGCGGGCCCGCGTCGTCGCTGTACGGCAGCGACGCGATCGGCGGCGTCGTCCAGGTGTTCACGAAACAGGGCGGCGGCGCGACGACGGCCAACGCGAGCGTCGGCTACGGTACGTACGCCACGTGGCAGGGCACGGCCGGCGGCACCGCCAGCGCGGGACCGTGGCGCTTCGGGCTGCAAGCCACCGGCGCGACGAGCGACGGCTACAACGCGATCGTCGATCCCGCCAATTTCAGCTACGACCCCGACCGCGACGGCTACAAGGTGGGGAGCGTGTCCGCCAACGCCGCGCTCGACTGGGCCACGGGCCAGCAGGCGACCGCGAACTATTACCGCAGCCGCCTGAACGCGCAGTTCGACGGCGGCGACAGCTACGACGACCGCACGATCACGACGCTGGAGACCTATGCGGTCGGCAGCGTCAACCGGATCAACGACGTGTGGACGTCGCGGCTGGCGCTGGGGCAGGGCAGCGACAACTCGGTCTCGGAGACCGGGTACGGCGCCTATCCGTTCCGCACGCGGCAGAACCAGTATGCATGGGTCAACGAACTGACGTTCGCGCCGGGGGTGGCGACGCTGGGCCTCGAGCGGCGCGAGGAGAACGTGGCGACGAACGACGCCTTCGCCGTCACTCGCCGCGACACGAACTCGGTGTTCGGCGCGTGGCAGATGACGCTCGCCGGCAACGCGCTGCAGGCCAACGTGCGCCACGACGACTCGTCGCAGTACGGCGGCAAGACGACCGGCGCCATCGCGTGGGGCTACACGTTCTCGCCGCAATGGCGCGTGACGGCAAGCTACGGCACCGCGTTCCGCGCACCCACGTTCAACGACCTCTACTATCCGGGCTACTCCAACCCGAACCTCGTCCCCGAGACGTCGCGCAACGTCGAAGGCGGCGTCTACTGGAACGGCGCAGTCGCCGACGGCAAGCTGGAGCTGGGACTCGTCGGCTACCACAACGACGTCGACAACCTGATCCTGTTCGAATGCGATGCCGACTACAACTGCGCGCCGCAGAACGTCGCCAGTGCCACGCTGAAGGGCCTGACGCTCACGGCCAGCGGCGCATGGGGGGGCACGACGCTCGTGGCCTCCGTCGACTTCGGCTCGCCGCGGGACGACGCTACGGGCAACCTGCTGCCGCGGCGCGCGCTCACGCACGGCACGGTACGCGTGGGCCAGCAGCTAGGCGCGTGGACACTCGGCGCGGAGGTCGTCGCGTCGACGATGCGCTACGACGACGCGGCGAACACGATCCGCATGGGCGGCTACGGCTTCGTCAACCTGACCGCCGACTACGCGGTGACACCGAAGCTGACGCTGTTCGTCCGCGGCACGAACGTGTTCGACAAGAACTACGAGCTCGCGGCGGGCTACTCGACGGGCGGCGCGCAGGTGTTCGGAGGCGTGCGGTGGACGCTGTAGCCAGCCGCGTCGCGCATCACGGCAGCGCCGTCGTGTGCGCGGCGTTCGCGGTCGCGGTGGCAGCCGGCCTCGCTGCCAGCGCAGCACATGCCGAGGTCAGCGCGGTCGACGACGCGGGCGCACGGGTGACGCTCGCTGCGCCGGCGACGCGCATCGTCACGCTGGCGCCGCACGCGACCGAGCTCGTGTTCGCGGCCGGCGCGGGCGCGCACGTCGTCGGTGTCGTCGCCGGATCCGACTATCCGCCCGCCGCCCGCGCGCTGCCCCAGGTGGGCGATGCGAACACGGTGGACCTCGAGCGCATCGTCGCCGCGCGCCCGGACCTGGTGGTCACGTGGCCGTACACGACGTCCGCGCAGCTCGCGGCGCTGCGCGCGCACGGCATCGCCGTGTTCACGAGCAGTCCCGCGACGATCGCGGGCATCGCCGACGACATCGAGCGCATTGGCGTGCTGGCGGGCACGTCTGCCGCGGCGGCGCAGTCGGCGTCCGCATTCCGCGCGCGGATCGCGGCCATTGCGGCCGCCGCGCCGCAGCGCGCGCAACCGCTCGCCGTGTTCTACGAGATCTGGGATCCGCCCATCTTCACGATCGGCGGCCACCACTTGATCACCGAGGCGATCACGCTATGCGGCGGCCGCAACGTGTTCGCCGGACTGGAGATCGCGGCGCCGGTCGTGACGGCGGAGGCGGTGATCGCGGCGAAGCCGGACGTCATCGTCGCCGGCGCGGACGACGCGCGCCCGCCATCGTGGCTCGCGCGCTGGAACGCGTGGCCGTCCGTGCCGGCCGTCGCGCACGGGCGGCTCGTCACCGTCGACGCCAACCTGCTGCATCGGCCGGGACCGCGCTTCGCGGACGGCGTGCAGCAGTTGTGCACCGTGTTGCGCTAGCGGCGACGCCTCAACGCGCGACGAAGCTCCGGCGCACGCCGTCCGTAAGCTCGACGAGGGGACGCCCGAACAGCGCCGACATCCGGTCGACCGTCATCATCGCCTGCGCGCTGCCGACCTCCGCGCGGCCCGCCGCCAGCGCGATGACGCCGTTGCAGTAACGTGCCGCCAGGTGCAGGTCGTGCAGCACCATGACGGCGGCGCGGCGTTCGCGCGCGACGCGCTCGCAGACGGCCGCGAGCGCCGCATCCTGGTGGCCCAGGTCGAGGTGCGACGACGGCTCGTCCAGCAACAGCAATGGCGCGTCCTGCAGCACGAGCGCCGCGAGCGCGACGCGTCGCCGTTCGCCGCCGGACAACGTGCGCACGTCGCGCATTGCCAGGTCGTCGACGCCGAACGCGGCAAGGGCCGCGTGCGCATGGGCGACGTCGGCGTCGCTCTCCCAGTCGAGCCAGCCGAGCCGCGGGTGGCAGGCGACCAGCACCGTGGCGAGCACCGTGGTCGCGAACGCATCGTGCGAGTCCTGCGGCAACCATGCGACACGGCGCGCGCGCTCGCGCGGCGGCAGCGCGGCGAGCGCGTCGCCGCCGAGCAGGATCGTTCCCTGCCGCGGCGCTGCGAGCCCGGCCAGCGTACGCAGCAGCGTCGTCTTGCCGGCGCCGTTGGGACCGACGATCGCCCAACACTCGCCGGCCGCGACGGCGAACGTGAGCCGGTCGCAAAAGGTCCGCGCGCCGATGCCCACCGCGAGGTCCGTGCACGCGAGCAGCGGCGTGGTCATCGTGCGGTCCGTTGCAGCAGCAGGAACGCGGGGACCCCGAGCAGCACGGTCAGCACGCCCACCGGCAATTCGTGGGGCACGAACAGCGTGCGCGCGAGCGCGTCGGCGAGCGCGAGCAGCGCGCCGCCGGCCAGCGCCGCCGTCGGCAGCAACGCCCGCTGGTCGTTGCCGATCACAAGGCGCACCGCATGCGGCACGACGAGGCCGACGAAGCCGACGCTGCCGGCCACCGCGACGGCGACCGCGGCGCAGAACGCCGCGAGCGCGTGCGTGGCAAGCGCGAGGCGCGTCACGTTCACGCCCAGCGTCGCCGCGGCGTCGGCGCCGTGCACGAGCACGTTGAGCGCGCGGCCGGCGACGCCGGCGACGACGATCGCGACCGCGAGTGCGGCGAGCGCGGGCCACGGGTGCGCCGCGCCCGAGAGATCACCCAGCAGCCAATACAGCATCCCTTTCACCTGCGCCATCGGCGCCAGCGTCAGCAGCAGCGCAACGACGGCGCCCCAACCGCTGGCGAGCACGATGCCGGTAAGCAGCAGCCGCGTCGGCTGGGGCGGGCGGCCCGTGTCGTGCGCCAGCGCGAACACGAGCAGCGTCGACAGCAACGCGCCGGCGAACGCGGCGGGTCCGAGCAGCGCGCCTGCGCCGAGCAGCAGCGCACCGAGTGCGCCCACGGCAGCGCCCCCCGATACGCCCAGCACATACGGGTCCGCGAGCGGGTTGCGCAGGAGTACCTGCAGCAGCGCGCCCGCCAGCGCGAGCAGGCCACCGACGGCGAACGCGGACAGTGCGCGGGGCGCGCGCAGCGAGCGCACGATCGCGGCGCCCTCGCTGGTCGTGTCGGCGCCGGTGAGCGCACGCAGCACGGTGGTGAAATCGACCGTCACGCTGCCGATCGCGAGGCTCGCGAGCAGCACCACCGCCGCGACGCCTGCCGCGACGAGCACGATGGCGGCGCAACGGGCGGGCGTCAGCGGCGCTTGCATCGCGCCATCTTAAAGGGTCCGACCCTATTTATTGGCGGCCGCCCCGCCGGGATGGCGCGCAGCGGCAGGACTGCGCGCGGGCGGCGCCGACGTTGCATGTCCCGGCGCCAATCAACAGGGTCGGACCCTAGAATAGGGCGATGAACAAGGCTTTCACGCGCGAGGACAGCGCGGGCGACGACGACGACGAGCTCGACGCCGCCGTACCGCTGCCGGCGGGCGCACGCAACTACATGACGCCGGCGGGCCATGCGCGGCTCGCCGCCGAGCTCGACCACCTCAACAAGGTGGAGCGGCCGCAACTGGTCGCGACCGTGTCGTGGGCTGCCGGCAACGGGGACCGCTCCGAGAACGGCGACTACATCTACGGCAAGAAGCGCTTGCGCGAAATCGACCGGCGCATCCGGTTCCTCGTGCGCCGGCTGGATCGCGCCGAGGTCGTCGACCCGGTCGCGCGCGCCGCCGCCGAGAACGCGGACCAGGTCTACTTCGGCGCGACGGTCACCGTGGCGGATCGCGACGGCGCCGAGCGCACCGTCAGTATCGTCGGCATCGACGAGATCGACACCGCGCGCGGCCGCATCAGCTGGGTGTCGCCGATGGCGCAGGCGCTGATGAAGGCCCGCGAAGGCGATACGGTGATGCTGCGCACGCCCGGCGGCGTCGAGCCGCTGGAGATTGTCGCCGTCGAGTACCGGCCGGTCGACGGCTGATGCGATGCCGACGCACGGCGGCCGCCCGGCGCCTGGCGCGGTTGACGCTTCCGCGCGCTCCTGCCTATAGTGTCTCCGATGGATGCCGACCTGCACGCACTCGAACAGAAGCTCGCAACGCTGCTCGCCCACACGCGGGCGATGCGCGCGGCCAACGAGAGCCTGCGCGGCGACCTGGCCGACGCGCAGGCGCGCAACCGCGCGCTCGTCACCAGGATGCAGGAAGCGAGCGCTCGCCTCGACGAGCTGATGAGCCGCATCCCGGCGCAATGACCGCGACGATGCCTGTCGTCGCCGCTGCCTGCCGTGCCCGCCGACCGTAACGTCACGCTCGACATCAATCTCCTCGGCCGCGACTACAAGGTCGGCTGCAAGGAAAGCGAACGCGCGGAACTCGGCGAGGCCGTGGCCTACCTCGACGGCAAGCTGCGCGAGATCCGCGGCGCCGGCAAGGTGACGGGTGCCGACCGCATCGCGGTGATGGCTGCGCTCAACATCGCGCACGAGCTCTTGCGCGAGCGACGCGCCGGCCACGCGGCCGCACTGGCGCCGCCGCCCGCGGCGAACGGCGACGCGCAGGACCCGCAGACCAGCAAGCGTAGAATCCAGGCCATGGGCAGCGCGATCGACGAATTGCTCGCGAGCCAGGAGAAACTGTTTTGACGACGTGAGGTCGCACTCCTGCGATGCCACGCCGTCGCGATCTATCCCCTGCGGTGTTCGAAACCGCCTTTCAGTGTCTTTGAACCAATGCTCCTAGAGCGAGGTGGTCGCGCCACGTGAGCCGGTGTGAGCTTCCTACGCGGAAGCACCTGATGGCTCCGGCAGACCGCCGACTTGAACCCCGGTTCAAGCCCGAGGCAGGACGGCACAGGTGGGGGACCCTTGCAGTGGCGAAGCCGCCGGCCCCAGGGCCGGCGGCGGCTGCCCCGTGCCGCGCCTAGAACCGGATCGACGCCGACATACCCACGATCGGCGCGGCATCGTAATCGGATGACGACAGCGTGGCGCCGTCGCTGTTCATCACGCGCAGGTTGCCCGCCGCGACGACGCCGGCGTAGCCGACGATGGAACCGTTCTTGCCGAGCTTGTAGGTGAGCTCCGCGAATACCGGCACGCCACTCTCCTGGCCGATGCCACTCGGCACCGGGCCGTCGGCATCGAGGCGGAAACGCGTGTTGCGCACGCCCGCGGCCAGCGCGAGCGACCAGGTGTCGTTGAACTTGTATCCGAGCTCGAGGCCCGCGCCGCCGGCCGGCCCGGCTTCGAGCGGATTGGCCACGTACCAGTGGGGATCGATCTGCCAGTTCACGAGCACGACGGGAATGATGCGCGTGCGGTTGACGTCGCGGAACACGCCGGCGCCGATGCCCAGCATCGCGGTCGGCGAGAAGAACCGCGATGCACCGACGATGCCGCCGTACGTCTGCCCGCGCGATGCGCTGGCGCCCGATTCGTAGCTCGCCCCCCACTGCGCGGACCCGAACAGCAGGTCCGTCTGCGACAGCCGGTAACGAAGGTTAAGCCCGACGGAGGGCGTGACGATCGACCCCCACGGTGCCGCGGCGCCGAGCGCGTTGGGTGTCGAGAAGTCGAAATCCGCGTACCCGTAGCGCAGGCTGAGGCCCATGTCGACGCCGCCGCCGAGCGACCGCGACAGCGTGCCGATCGCCCATCCGCGGTTGACCGAGAAATGCCCGTCGCTGCCGTCGAAGTCCGTGCGCGTTTCGGCGAGGCCGACGACCGAGGCGCCGCCTTGCCAACCCGGGTCGGCCATCGTGTCCTGCGCGCGCGCCGGCGTGCTGAAGGCGATGGTCGTGCATGCCGCGGCGGCGGCAACCGCGGCGGAGTGGGCGATGCGAAAGTTGCGTACGTGCCGGTAACCCATGATTCGTTCGCTGAGGAGGAGAACCCGATCTTACCGCGCCGCGACGCCCGCCGTGCATGCGCGGGCGCCGGGTGCGATGCATGGTGTTACGCTCGGTGATCGACGTGTGACGAGGAACGTTGCGTGCGCTACTGGCTGATGAAATCGGAGCCCGACGAATTCTCGATCGACGACCTGGCGCGCGCGAAGAACCGCACGACGTCGTGGTTCGGCGTGCGCAACTACCAGGCGCGCAACTACATGCGCGACGAGATGCACGTCGGCGACCACGCGTTCTTCTATCACTCGAGTTGTCCGGAGCCCGGGATCGCCGGCCTGGTGACGATCAGCGCGCCGGCGCATCCCGATCGCACGCAGTTCGACGCGACGAGCCCGTATTACGATCCCAAGGCCACGCGTGCCGCGCCGCGCTGGGTGAACGTCGACGTGACGTTCGTCGAGAAGACGCGACTCGTGCCGCTGGCCGAGCTGCGCGGGCAGAAGGCGCTCGCCGGCATGCTGCTGCTGCGACCCGGCAACCGGCTGTCGATCACGCCGGTGACGGCGGCCGAGTGGAACGCGATCGTCAAGCTCGCGCGCGCTGCCGCGCCCGCCCCGCCCGCCGCCGCGGCGCCGACCACGGTGGCCACGCGGCGAAAGGCGAAGAAGGCTGCGCGCCCGTGACACTCGCGTTCGTCCCGGCGTATGTCGCGCTGGGTGCGTTCGTCGGCTTCCTCGCGGGACTGTTCGGCATCGGCGGCGGCTTCACGATCGTGCCCGTGCTCGCGGCGGCGTTCGTGCACCAGGGTGTCGCGGCCGCCACCGTGCTGCCACTCGCCATCGGCACATCGGCCGCGACGATCGTGTTCACCGCGTTCGCGTCCGCACGCGCGCATCACCGACGCGGCGCCGTCGTGTGGCCGGTCGTGCGCGCGATGGCGCCCGGGTTGGTCGTCGGCTCGCTGATCGGCCCCCAGATCGCGAGTGCGCTGCCCGCGCGGGTGCTGGCGGCCGTGTTCGGGACGTTCACGTGGTACACGGCGGCACGGATGGTGCGCAGTGCGGACACGCAGCCGACACGCGCGCTGCCGGGCACGCTGGCGATGGCCGGCGTGGGCACGGGCATCGGGCTCGTCGCCGGCATGGTCGGGACCGGCGGGGCGTTCCTGGCGGTGCCGTTCATGGTCCGGTGCAACGTGAAGGTTCACGCGGCCGTCGCGACGTCGGCGGCGATCGGCTGGCCCGTGTCGGTCGCGGCAACGATCGGCTACGTCATCGCCGGCCTCCGCTCACCGGCCTTGCCGCCGCACGCGATCGGCTACGTCTACCTGCCGGCGCTCGCCGGCATCGCGGTCGCAAGCATTCTGACGGCGCCGTTCGGCGCGCGCGTCGCCCATGCGTGGCCGCGTGACCGGCTGCGCATCGCGTTCGCGGTGATGTTGGGGATCCTGGGCGCGTTCATGTGGAAGAACGCGCTGGTGGGGCTGTAAACCCGGCCACGCAGGCCGGGCTCGCGCAGGCCGATGTGGCAGCGATGCGGGGCAGACGCGCGTCAGGCAGCGCGGCGCAACGCCGCGGCGCTGGCGATGTCGCCGATGAACGCGCGGTCGTAGGCCTTCAACAGGTGCGGGTACTGCGCCTCGATGCACGCGGCCAGCCGCACGCTCGGGTCCGCGATGTCGACGTGGCGCGCGTAGACCGCGGCGTCGAGCTGCCACTCGACGCCCAGTTCCTCGAACGCCGCGTTGTACGCGTCCACGTCGCGCGCATACGGCGACGCGGGCGGGTGGCGATGGTGGTGGCGGATGCTGGCGCGGATCATCGGTGTCCTCCTCGAGGCGGGGCTTTTCCCCCCTGATGGAGCGCCATCGTGGGCGCTTCCGTGCATAATTGAAAGACACATTTTCTTCTGATATCTATAAACGAATGGTTATACCAAGCCGGGCGCCACGCCGATGAGGCACGCGACGCTGCGCCAGCTGCGCGTGTTCGCCGTCACCGCCCGCCTGCTCAATTTCTCGCGCGCCGCGGAAGAACTGCACCTGACGCAGCCGGCGGTGTCGGCGCAGATCCGCGAGCTCGAGGACCACGCGGGCCTGCCGCTCTTCGAACGGGTGGGCCGCAAGACCTACCTGACGGCCGCGGGAACGGAGCTCCGTCACTACGCGGAAGCGATCCTCGTGCTCGTCCGCGAGGCGGACGAGGCGATGGCGCGGCTGCAGGGCGTCGCCGGTGGCAAGTTGAACGTGTCGGTGATCAGCGCTGGCGATTACTTCTTCCCGCGGCTCGTCGCCGCCTTCATCGCGCGCCATGCGGGCATCACGCTGGAGCTCGCCGTGCACAACCGCGAGGACCTGCTGCGTGCGCTCGCCGACAACACCGTCGATCTCGCGGTGATGGTGCGGCCCCCGGAGGATGCGGACACCGTGCAGGAGGCGTTCGCACCGCACGCGTACGTGCTGGTGGCTGCGGCGACGCATCCCCTTGCGCGGATGCATGCGATACCGGTGGAGCGCGTGCTGCGCGAGCGCTTCGTGATGCGCGAGCGCGGCTCCGACACGTGGATCGCGATGCAGGAGGCGTTCGGCCGTCGCGCGCGCCACGTCGACGTCGCGATGGAAATCCGCAGCAACGAGACGATCAAGCAGGCGGTGCAGGCCGGCATGGGCATCAGCTTCATGTCGGGCCATGCCGTCGTCCCGGAGGTGCGCTCGGGGCAACTCGCCGTGCTGGACGTCGTCGGCTTCCCCGCGCGCCGCAACTGGTACGTCGTGCACCGTCGCAGCAAGCGGCTGCCGCCGGTCGCGCTTGCGTTCAAGGCCTTCCTGCTCGCAGAGGCCGCGGGCTGGATCGAGCGTGACATGGCCGTCGCGGCGCCGCCGGGAGACATGGTGCGGCCGCGGAAGAAACCCAGGGGTGCTGCGTCGCAACAAGTGCGGACCCGGGCGCCGCGCCGGCGCTGACCGAGTGCTGGCGACGTTGCCTCTGCGAACCCTTCGCATTCACGCGGCCGCGCTGCTGCGGCGCAACATGGCGCGTCCCCGCCGCCGGGCGCCCGCGATCGGAAATCCTCGTTGACGTCCGGGTTTCTCTCGGCTACCTTGGCGCCCGATTCGCATGGCCGTGTGACATGGCCATGACGAAGCCTCCGCCAGAGAGGCGACCTGCTACCGCAGGAGGAGAGCCGAAGTGAGACGCGCCGCCCGGCGCCTTTCACGTCCCTTCGGCGCACGCGACGAATACCCTTAGGGACCTCGCGTGCGCCGGGGGCCCGTTCGGCGCGCGCGCCCCCGCGTGCGCTTCAGTCCAGGAAGTCGCAGTGCCGCTCGACGTACGCCGCGAGGTCGAGCGAATGCTGGCGCACGAGGCGCTCCGCGAGTTCCGTGTCGCGCTGCTCCAGCGCCTCGATGATGCGCATGTGATCGACGATCGAACGCGACGCGCGGTCGCTCTGCGAGATCGTCATCCGCCGGATCGCGCGCACGTGGATGAACAGGTTCTCGATCGTCTTGCCCATCAGGTGCGAGCCGGACAGCGCGATGATCGCCTGGTGGAACGCGATGTTCGCGTCCGAGTACTCGTCGATGTGCTCCGCGGGCGTCGAGTTGCGGAACTCGTCGAACATGTGGCGCAAGCTCCCGATCTCCTCGTCGCTCGCGTTGGTCGTCGCCAGCCGCGCGGCCATGCTCTCGAGCGCCGCCCACATCTCGATCATCTCGACGATCTGCTTCTTGGTCTTGCGCACGATGAAGATGCCGCGCCGCGGCTCGGTGCGCAGGAAGCCTTCCTGCTCCAGCAGCGTCATCGCCTCGCGGATCGGCGTGCGGCTGACGCCCAGCGCTTCCGATAGCTGGCGCTCGTCGAGCCGCAGTTCCTCGCGGTGAGCGTAGATGTCGGCGTCCATGATCGCCTGCTTCAGCGCCGCGTAGGCGCGGTCGCGCAGGCTCATCGGCGCGTCGATCGGGGCGAGCGACAGCGCGACGGTCGCAGCGGCGTCACCGGCCTTTGCAACAGGGGGTTTCAACACGGGTTCGACGGCACTCATCGCGGCTCCGTACGTGCGCTCCACGGCAGGTGGCGCACGCCTCCTTGCGTCAACGCCGCCGCCATCATTGCAGGCTCAAAAGCCTGCTGCGCTGCGTGTTGACTTTGTCTGATATACCAAATACGTTACGCCAAATACCGGGAATCAACAAATTTCCAATCCCGGAACGCAGTACCCGCGCACCGCACCGCGCTGCGGGCACCCTGGAGGATCCATGGCACAAGGAACGCCCGTCGCCGGCGGCCCGGCCGCGCCTGCGAATCGCTGGACGCAACTCGTGATCGGCATCGCCTGCATGGTGCTGATCGCCAACCTGCAGTATGGCTGGACGCTATTCGTGTCGCCGATGCGGGACCGGCACCATTGGGATGTCGCAAGCATCCAGTTCGCGTTCAGCGTGTTCATCGCACTGGAGACGTGGTTCACGCCGCTGCACGGGTGGATCGCGGACAAGCTGGGACCGCAGCGCGGCCCGCGCACCGTCGTCGCGCTGGGTGGCGTGCTCGTCGCCATCGGCTGGATCGTCAACTCGTATGCGCAATCGCTCGGCGTGCTGTACCTCGGCGCCGTGCTGTCGGGCATCGGCGGCGGCGCCGTGTATGCCGTGTGCGTCGGCAACGCGGTCAAGTGGTTTCCGGACCGCCGCGGCCTCGCCGTCGGCCTCACGGCCGCCGGTTATGGCGCGGGTGCCGCGCTGACGGTGATCCCGATGCGCATGGTGATCGCGTCGGCCGGCTACGAAGCGGCGTTCTTCTGGTTCGGCCTGCTGCAGGGGGGCATCGTGTTCCTCGTCGGCTGGCTGCTGCGCGGCCCACTGCCCGGCGAGGCACCCGCGGTCATGGCCAAGCCCAACCTCGTGCAGTCGAAGGCGAGCCTCACGCCCGGCCAGATGCTGAAGACGCCGACGTTCTGGCTGCTGTACCTGATGTTCGTGATGATCTCGGCCAGCGGCCTCATGGCCACCGCGCAGCTCGCGCTGATCGCGAAGAGCTTCGGCATCTCCAACGACATCCTGTTCCTCGGCGCGTCGACGCTGACGGTCGCGCTGATCGTCGACAACGTGATGAACGGCCTCGCGCGTCCGTTCTTCGGCTGGATATCGGACAAGGTCGGCCGCGAAGTGACGATGGCGATCGCGTTCGGCCTCGGTGGCGTCGCGTACTGGCTGCTCGGCACCGTCGGGCACGACCCGTGGCTGTTCGTGCTGTTCGCCGGCCTGATCTTCTTCACGTGGGGCGAGATCTTCAGCCTGTTCCCCTCAACGTGCACCGACACGTTCGGTACCAAGTACGCGACGGTGAACACCGGGTTCCTCTACACGGCCAAGGGCACGTCCGCGTTCCTGGTGCCGCTCGCCAACGTGCTCATGCAGACGTCGGGCGGCTGGCACACCGTGTTCATGATCACCGCGATCGCCAATTTCCTCGTCGTCGCCCTTGCATTGACCGTGCTGCGTCCGCTGCGGACCGCGCAGGTGGCCAAGGGGCAGGCGCAAGTCGCCGCCGCCTGACGGCGCGGTTCCAAGTCCGGAGATTTCCATGCTCGATACCCCCGTCAAGCCGGCCACCGAGGCCGGCGCTCCCGCGGCCGCGCCCGCACCCGTCGAGACAGACGGCTTCCAGCTCGTCATCGACGCGCTGAAGCTTAACGGCATCGACACGATCTTCGGCCTGCCCGGCATCCCGGTCACCGACTTGACGCGCCGGATGCAGAAGGACGGCCTGCGCGTGATCTCGTTTCGCCACGAGCAGAACGCCGGTTACGCGGCGTCGATCGCGGGCTTCCTGACGCAGAAGCCTGGCATCTGCCTGACCGTATCCGCGCCGGGGTTCCTAAACGGCCTCACCGCGCTGACGCACGCCACCGTCAACTGCTTCCCGATGATCCTGATCAGCGGCTCGTCGGAACGCGAGATCGTCGACCTGCAGCAGGGCGACTACGAGGAGCTCGACCAGCTCGCGATCGCCAAGCCGCTGTGCAAGGCCGCGTTCCGCGTGCTGCACGCGGAGGACATCGGCGTCGGCGTCGCGCGCGCGATCCGCGCCGCGGTGTCGGGCCGCCCGGGCGGCGTGTACCTTGACCTGCCGGCCAAGCTGTTTCCGCAGGCGATGGACGCCGCAGCGGGCAAGGCATCGCTGATCAAGGTCGTCGACGCGGCGCCGAAGCAGATTCCGGCGCCGGAAGCGGTCAAGCGCGCGCTCGACCTCTTGAAGGGCGCGAAGAAGCCGCTGATCATCCTCGGCAAGGGTGCGGCGTACGCGCAGGCCGACGCGGACATCCGCGCGCTGGTCGAGAAGACGGGCATTCCCTACCTGCCGATGTCGATGGCCAAGGGTCTCCTGCCCGACACGCACGAGCAGTCGGCGTCCGCCGCGCGTTCGTATGTGTTGCCGGAAGCCGACGTCGTGATGCTGATCGGTGCGCGCCTCAACTGGCTGCTGTCGCAAGGCAAGGGCAAGACATGGGGCGGCGCGACGTCGAAGTCCTGGGGTGGCCAGCGCTTCATCCAGGTCGACATCTCGCCGACGGAAGCGGACAGCAACGTGCGGATCGAGGCGCCGGTCGTCGGCGACATCGGCTCGTGCGTGAAGGCGCTGCTCGCGGGCGTGGACGCGTCGTGGCCCAAGCCGGCGGCGGAGTGGACCGGCGCGATCAAGGAGCGCAAGGACAAGAACGTCGCCAAGATGGCGGAGACGCTCGCGAAGAACCCGTCGCCGATGAGCTTCCAGAGCGCGCTCAACGTCGTCCGCGACATCGTCAAGGCGAATCCCGACGCGATGCTGGTCAACGAGGGTGCCAACGCGCTCGACTTCACGCGCTCGATCGTCGACATGTACAAGCCGCGCAAGCGGATCGACGTCGGCACGTGGGGGATCATGGGCATCGGCATGGGTTACGCGATCGCAGCCGCCGCCGTGACCGGCCAGCAGGTGATCGCGATCGAAGGCGACAGTGCGTTCGGCTTCTCCGGCATGGAGACCGAGACGATCTGCCGCTACGACCTGCCGGTCTGCATCGTCATCATGAACAACAACGGCGTCTACCGCGGCGACGAGAAGAACCCGACCGGCGGCAGCGACCCGTCGCCGCTCGTGTTCGTCAAGGACGCGCGCTACGAGAAGATGATGGAAGCGTTCGGCGGCGTCGGCAAACACGTGACGACGCCTGCGGACCTGCGCGCGGCGATGGAAGAGGCGATCCGTACGCGGCGCCCCACGCTGATCAACGCGGTCATCGACGAAGGCGGCGGCACGGAGAGCGGCCGCATCACGAGCCTCAACCCGACGGCCGCGAAGAAGAAGGCCTGAACCCGGGACGCCGGCGCGCCGGCGCGCACGACGGCAACACGTATACGCACAAGCAAAGAGGACGGCAATGGGCAAGGCACTGGAAGGCGTTCGCATCCTGGATTTCACCCACGTGCAGTCGGGACCGACATGCACGCAGCTGCTCGCGTGGTTCGGCGCCGACGTGATCAAGGTCGAGCGCGCGGGCGCCGGCGACATCACGCGCGGCCAGCTGCGCGACATCCCCAACGTGGACAGCCTCTACTTCACGATGCTGAACCACAACAAGCGCTCGATCACGCTCGACACCAAGCATCCCGAGGGGAAGAAGGTGCTGGAGACGCTGGTCAGGCACTGCGACGTGCTCGTCGAGAACTTTGCACCCGGCGCGCTCGACCGCATGGGCTTCACGTGGGAGCGCATCCAGGAACTCAACCCGAAGATGATCGTCGCGTCGATCAAGGGCTTCGGCCCCGGCCCGTACGAGGACTGCAAGGTCTACGAGAACGTCGCGCAATGCGCGGGCGGCGCCGCGTCGACGACCGGTTTCGACGACGGCCCGCCGCTCGTCACGGGCGCGCAGATCGGCGACTCGGGCACGGGCCTGCACCTCGCGCTCGGCATCGTGACCGCGCTGTACCAGCGCAACCGCACGGGGCGTGGCCAGAAGGTGGACGCGGCGATGCAGGACGGCGTGCTGAACCTGTGCCGCGTCAAGCTGCGCGACCAGCAACGCCTTGCGCGCAACCACGTGATGGAAGAGTACCCGCAATTTCCGAACGGCAAGTTCGGCGACGCCGTGCCGCGCGCCGGCAACGCGTCGGGCGGCGGGCAGCCCGGCTGGATCCTGAAATGCAAGGGCTGGGAGACGGACCCCAACGCGTACATCTACTTCATCACGCAGGCGCCCGTGTGGGAGGACATCTGCAAGGTGATCGGCCGCGAGGAATGGCTCACGGACCCGCGCTATGCGTCGCCGAAGGCGCGGCTGCCGCACCTGAAGGAAATCTTCGACGAGATCGAGAAGTGGACGATGACCAAGACCAAGTTCGAGGCGATGGACATCCTCAACAAGCACGACATCCCGTGCGGCCCGATCCTGTCGATGAAGGAGCTGGCCGAAGAGCCTTCGCTGCGCAAGACCGGCACGATCGTCGAAGTCGACCACCCGGAACGCGGCAAGTACCTGTCCGTCGGCAACCCGATCAAGCTGTCCGACAGCCCCACCGAGGTCGTCCGCTCGCCGCTGCTGGGCGAGCACACCGACGAGGTGATGGCGGAGATCGGCATCAGCAAGGACCAGGTCGCGGCGCTGCGCGCGGCAAACGTCATCTGACGGCAACGAAGGCGCCGCGCGCCTGCCGCGCGCGGTGACCGGACGGCGACCACGAAACTGACAACGCAACCAGGCGGAATGACGATGGCTCACGACAAGAACGCAGTGCAGAAGGTGCTCGACACGGTCAGGAAGGAAGGGCGCACGTCGCTGACCGCGCCCGAGGGCAAGCTCGTGTGCGACGCCTACGGCATCGCGGTGCCGAAGGAGGCGATGGCGCACACGCCGCACGAGGCGGCCGAGAAGGCGGCCGGCGTGGGCTTCCCGGTCGTCATGAAGATCGTGTCACCGGACATCCTGCACAAGACGGAGGCGGGCGGCGTCATCGTCGGCGTCAAGTCGGCGGAGGAGGCGCACAAGGCGTTCGACACGATCGTCGCCAACGCGCGCAAGTACAAGGCCGAAGCCGTGATCATCGGCGTGCAGATCCAGCAGATGATCACCGGCGGCGGCCACGAGGTGATCATTGGTGCGGTCAACGACCCGTCGTTCGGCAAGCTCGTCGCGTTCGGACTCGGTGGCGTGCTCGTCGAAGTGCTGAAGGACGCGACGTTCCGGCTCGCGCCGGCCACGAAGGACGATGCGGTGTCGATGCTGGACGGCATCCAGGCCGCGGAGCTGCTGAAGGGCGTGCGCGGCGCCAAGGGCGTCGACCGCGACGCGCTCGCGACGATGATCGTCAACGTCTCGGAGCTCGTCAGCGACTTCCCCGAGATCGAGGAGCTCGACCTCAATCCCGTGTTCGCCAGTGACAAGGGTGCCATCGCCGCCGACGTGCGCATCGTCGTCGACTTCGGCGCGAAGGTCGAGAAGCACCGCTATTCGCAGGCCGAGATCGTCACCGCGATGAACCGCATCATGAAGCCCGAGGCGGTGGCCGTGATCGGCGCGTCGGCCGAGGACGGCAAGATCGGCAACTCGGTGATGAAGAACCTGATCAACGGCGGCTACAAGGGCCAGATCTACCCGGTCCACCCGACTGCCGCCGAGATCCTGGGCTACAAGGCGTACAAGAGCGTCAAGGACATCCCCGGCAACGTCGACATCGCGGTGTTCGCGATTCCCGCCAAGTTCGTCGCGCAGGCGCTCACCGAAGTGGGCGAGAAGAAGATCGCCGGCGCCATCCTGATTCCGTCGGGCTTCGCCGAGACCGGCAACGTCGAGGGCCAGAAGGAAATCCAGGCGATCGGGCAGAAGTACGGCGTGCGGCTGATGGGGCCCAACATCTACGGCTTCTACTACACGTGGAAGAACCTGTGCGCGACGTTCTGCACGGCCTACGACGTCAAGGGCCATGCGGCGTTGTCGTCGCAGTCGGGCGGCATCGGCATGGCGATCATCGGCTTCTCGCGCTCGGCCAAGATGGGCGTGTCCGCCATCGTGGGCCTCGGCAACAAGTCGGATATCGACGAGGACGACCTGCTGACGTTCTTCGAGCAGGACGAGAACACGCACATCATCGCGCAGCACTGCGAGGACCTGAAGGACGGCCGCGCGTTCGCGGAGGCCGCGAAGCGCGTGTCGAAGAAGAAGCCGATCGTGATGCTGAAGGCGGGCCGCACGTCGATGGGCGCGCGCGCCGCCAGCTCGCACACCGGCGCGCTGGCCGGCAACGACAAGATCTACGACGACGTGCTGCGGCAGTCGGGCGTCATCCGCGCGAAGGCGCTGCGCGACATGCTGGAGATGGCCCGCGCGATCCCGAAGCTGCCGACGCCCAAGGGCGAGAACGTGCTGATCATCACCGGCGCGGGCGGTTCCGGCGTGCTGCTGTCGGACGCGTGCGTGATGAACGGCCTCAACCTGATGACGATGCCGGCAGACCTGGACGCGGCGTTCCGCAAGTTCATCCCGCCGTTCGGTGCGGCCGGCAACCCCGTCGACATCACCGGCGGCGAGCCGCCGAAGACGTACCAGAACACGGTGCGCCTGGGCCTCGAGGACCCGCGGATCCACGCGCTGATCCTGGGCTACTGGCACACGATCGTGACGCCGCCGATGGTGTTCGCGAACAAGATGGTGGAAGTCGTCGATGAGATGCGCGCGAAGGGCATCGAGAAACCCGTCGTCGCGTCGCTTGCCGGTGACGTCCAGGTGGAGGAGGCGGCCGAGTTCCTGTTCGACCACGGCATTCCTGCCTACCCTTACACCACGGAAACGCCGGTGATGGTGCTGGGTGCCAAATATCAGTGGGCACGCGGCGCCGGTCTCGTGAAATAATCGGTCACCAACGATCGGGCGACTTCGAGCGCCCGGCGCAAACCCGACCCGAAGGAGGAAGCATGAAGCTCCAAGCATTTGGACGTTCGATGTGCGTCGCCGCGCTGGCGACGATCGGTGCGATCGCCGCGACGCCTGCGCTGGCCGCATGGGAACCCACGAAGCCGGTCACGTTCGTCGTTCCCGCGGGAACGGGCGGCGGCGCCGACCAGATGGCGCGCTTCATCCAGGGGGTCGTCGCCAAGCACAACCTGATGAAGCAGCCGATGATCGTCGTCAACGAGTCGGGCGGTGCCGGGGCCGAAGGCTTCCTCGACGTACAGGGCGCCAAGGGCGACCCGTACAAGCTGATCATCACGCTGTCGAACCTGTTCACGACGCCGATGGCCACGGGCGTGCCGTTCAACTGGAAGAACCTGACGCCGGTCGCGATGATGGCGCTCGACGAGTTCGTGCTGTGGGTCAACGCGGACACGCCGTACAAGACCGCGGGCGACTACATGGCCGCCATCAAGGCCGGTGATCCGGGCAAGTTCAAGATGGGCGGCACGGGCTCCAAGCAGGAAGACCAGATCATCACCGTCGCGCTCGAGAAGGCCGTCGGCAAGAAGATGACGTACATCCCGTACAAGGGCGGCGGCGACGTGGCCGTGCAGCTCGTCGGCAAGCACATCGACTCGACAGTCAACAACCCGATCGAGGCGGTGGCGCACTGGCGGTCCGGCGCGCTGCGCCCGCTGTGCGTGTTCGACAGCAAGACGATGCCCTACCCGAACAAGGTCACCGCGGACAAGGCGTGGTCCGACATCCCGACGTGCAAGTCGGCGGGCCTCGACGTCGAGTACCTGATGCTGCGCGGCATCTTCATGCCCGGCGGCGTCACGCAGGAGCAGGTGGACTTCTACGTCGACCTCCTGAAGAAGGTGCGCGAGACGCCGGAGTGGAAGAAGTTCAGCGAGGACGCGGCGTTCAACGACTCGTGGATGACCGGCAAGCAGTTCGCCGACTGGGTCGCCAAGGCGGAGGCCGAGCACAAGGCGCTGATGACCGAAGCCGGGTTCATGGCCAAGTAAGAGGCGGCGATGAACGCACCGGACAACGCGTCGCGCAACGACGTACCCACCCGCTGGGCCGAGCTCGTCGTCGCGCTGCTGATCGTCGTCGGCGGCCTGGTCGTCATCCAGGACAGCCTGCGCGTCGGCATCGCGTGGGACAGCGACGGGCCCAAGGCCGGCTACTTCCCGTTCTTCATCGGCGTCATCCTGTG
>JAFEDG010000147.1 GCA_018241745.1 Pseudomonadota bacterium | reverse complement strand
CTGAAGCCGACCGCCGAAGGTCGCGCGGCGCTCGGTGACGTGACGGAAGGATTCCCGTATCCCGGGGCCAAGCCGCATTTCCACATCGACGACGTGCTGGACGATCGCGAGCGGCTGCGGCGCGCGTTCGTCGTGACCGCGCAGGCGCTGCCGCTGCCCAAGGTGAAGGCGACGGCAGGCTCCACGCCCCGGGCCGCACCGAAATCGAAGACAAGGAAGCCGCGTTCATGACAATGGGCGATAAACAAGCGGCCCTCGCAGCCGTTGTGGATCTCTTCGCGGCCATCCAGCGCAACGACCGCGCCGGTGCGCGGCGTTATGTGGCGGAAGACTTCCACGCGTTCGAGAATGGCGTGCGGATGTCCGGCGACGAATTGCTGGGCCTGCTGGCGCGGCTGCATGACGAGGGCAAGCGCTACCAGTGGTCCGTCACGGAGCCGGAAGTCAGCGTCGGAGGCGACCTGGGCGTCGTCGCTTACGTGAACGTCGGCTCGATCGCAGCCACGCCAACGGCGGAACCGGCGCCGATGTCCTGGCTCGAGACCGCGGTGCTGCGACGCGCGCAGGGCATGTGGCGGCTGACGTTCCTGCATTCGACCCGCGTCGCGGCGCCTCCGCCGGCATGACGGGCGCTTGCGCGCACCACGAGGAGGACACGACCATGAAACGCGTGACCGGCATCGGCGGCATCTTCTTCCACGCGAACGATCCTGTCGCGCTGCGCGCCTGGTACCAGCGCCACCTCGGCATCGACGTGCAGGACTGGGGCGGTACGGCGTTCACGTGGACGGATGCCGACGGCAAGCCCACCGGCGGCATGACCGTGTGGTCGATCGGCAAGGCCGGCAGTGATCACTTCGCGCCGAGCAACGCGCCGTTCATGGTCAACTATCGCGTCGACGATCTCGACGCGCTGCTGCGCGCGTTGCGCGACGAAGGTTGCAACGTGCTCGACAAGACGGACGATTCCGAATACGGCAAGTTCGGCTGGGTCGTCGATCCGGAAGGCAACAAGGTCGAGCTGTGGCAACCGCCTGCGGGCCAATAGGAGCCAAGTCATGACGCAACCGACGTTGTCGCCGGACGATCTCGCGCTGGCGCGCCGCAAGCTTGCCGCGCAGGCCAACAATCGCGCGTGGGCGCTCGTGGAGCAGCCGCGCGGCGCCGCGGAGAACCGCGAGATGCTGGACGCCGCGCACGCGTCGGCGTGGCTGTGGCGCGATATCGGCGACGAGCTCAATGCCGCGCGCGCGACGATGCTGGTCGCCCACGTCCACGCGTTGCTGGGGCTCAAGGATTCCGCGTGGGCCAACGCGGAGACGATGCACCGTTTCTTCACGCAGCGGGATACCGCGGACTGGGAGATCGCGTTCACGCATGCCATCCACGCGCACGCCGCGGCGGTCGCCGGGCGCGCGGCGGAACACGCCGCCTCCTACGCGCAGGCGGAGCGGGCGATCGCCGCGATCGCTGACGATGAGGAACGCCAGATCGTCAAGGTCACGTTCGCGCAGGTGCCCACGCCCTGAGGCCGATGGACGAGCCCGCCGCGAACCACGCGCTCGGCCCGCTCGGCCAGCCGACGCATTACACGAGCGGCTACGATCCCGCGCTGCTGTTCCGCGTCCTGCGCGCGGAGGCCCGCGCGAGGCTCGCCGCCGAGCCGTGGCCGCTGGTCGGCGACGACGAGTGGACGGCCTGGGAAGCGTCGTGGCTGGACGCCACCGGCCGCCCGCAGGTGGCGGTATTGCGCTTTGGCGTGCCGTCGACGAGTCCCGCGATCGTCGAGTCCAAGTCGGTGAAGCTCTACCTCACCGCGCTGAACGACGTCGTGTTCGCCGATGCCGACGACTACCGCCGCACCGTCGCGCGCGACCTCGCGTTCGCCACCGGCGGCGACGTGCGTGTCGAGCTGATCGCGCCCGCGGATGCGACGCGGCTCGCGCGCGTCGCCCCCGTGGGCACGTGCATCGACGACGCACCACTCGCGCCTTCGCGCGCCGGCGACCCGGACGCCGCGGTGCTCGCAACCGCGGGCGCGGAAGTCGACGAGACGCTGTACACCGAGCGCTTCCGCTCGGTGTGCCCCGTGACGGGCCAGCCCGACTACGCGTGCATCCAGGTCGCGTACCGCGGCCCGCGGCTCGACCGCGGCGCGTTGCTCGCCTACCTGCTCGCGTACCGCCACCATCCCGGTTTCCACGAGCATTGCGTCGAGCGGATCGCGCTCGACGTGTGGCGGCAATGCCGGCCCGCACGCCTCGCCGTAAGCGCCCGCTTCACGCGCCGCGGCGGCATCGACATCAATCCGTGGCGTCACGCCGGCGAACCGATGCCGGCGCCCCCGTGGGCGCCCACGCCGACACAGTAGCCATCGCGCCGTTGCACGGGACCACGATGCGCCAGGCGGGGCTTGTGCTGCACTGCGCTAGAATCGACGTCCATACTCACCGAAGGCGCCCATGGCGCGCATTGCCATCGCCCTGTCGAAGGGGCGCATCCTTGCCGAAACGCTGCCGCTGCTCGCGGCGGCCGGCATCGTGCCGGACGAGGATCCGGACACGTCGCGCAAGCTCATCATCGGCACGTCGCGACCCGACGTCGCCCTGGTGCTGCTGCGCGCGTCCGACGTGCCCACGTACGTCGAATACGGCGCCGCCGACCTGGGTGTCGCGGGCAAGGACGTGCTGCTGGAGCATGGCAGCGACGGCATCTACCAGCCGCTGGACCTCGGCATCGGCCGCTGCCGGCTGTCGGTGGCGACGCAGCGCGGCTACGACTGGGCCGGCAGCGTGCAGCGTGGCGCGCGCATCCGCGTCGCGACCAAGTATGTGAAGACGGCGCGCGAGCACTTCGCGTCCAAGGGCATGCACGTCGACCTCATCAAGCTCTACGGATCGATGGAACTCGCGCCGCTCGTGGGACTCGCCGACGCGATCGTCGACCTCATCTCCACCGGCAACACGCTGAAGGCCAACGACCTCGTCGAGGTGGAGACGATCATGCCGATCAGCTCGCGCTTGATCGCCAATCCCGCTGCGCTGAAGCTCAAGCGCGACACGGTCAAGCCGCTGCTGGACGCACTCGGCGCCGCGGCGCTCGCCAAGGCCGCCTGACATGCCCAAGTCCGCCACTCCGCGCCTCACGCTGCGCCGCCTCGACACCACGTTCCCGGGCTACGACGCGGCACTCGCCGAGCTGATCGCGTTCGACGTCGCGCAGACGGCGGGCATCGACGCCGCCGTCAACGCGATCGTCCGCGCGGTGCGCGAGCGCGGCGACGCCGCGGTGATCGAGTACACGAAGCGCTTCGACAAGGTCGACGTCGAGTCGATGGCCGAGCTTGTCATCACGCCCGAGGCGATGAAGGCGGCGCACGACGCGCTCGATGCCGAGGACCGTCGCGTGTTGGCCGCCGCCGCGACGCGCATCCGCGCGTTCCACGAGAACCAGAAGGGCGGCGAATTCACGTTCCGCGAAGCGGACGGCACGGAGCTCGGCCAGCGCGTGACGCCGATCGACTCGGTAGGCGTGTACGTTCCGGGCGGCAAGGCGGCGTATCCGTCGTCCGTGTTGATGAACACCATCCCCGCGCAGGTGGCCGGCGTCCGCGAGATCATCATGGTGTCCCCCACGCCCGGCGGCGAGCGCAATCCGCTCGTGCTCGCGGCTGCGCACCTGGGCGGCGTCGCGCGCGGCTACGCGATCGGCGGTGCGCAGGCGGTGGCTGCGCTGGCCTATGGCACCGAGACCATCCAGCCCGTGGACAAGATCGTGGGGCCGGGCAATGCCTACGTCGCGGCGGCCAAGCGCCGCGTGTTCGGTGCCGTCGGCATCGACATGGTTGCTGGCGCGTCCGAGATCATGGTGATCGCCGATTCATCGGCCGATCCCGAATGGCTGGTGCTGGACCTCTTCTCGCAGGCCGAGCACGACGAGCTCGCGCAGGCGCTGCTGCTGTCGCCCGATGCGGCGCTGCTCGATGCGGTGGAAGCGGCCGCGCAGCGGCTGATCAAGGAAATGCCGCGCGCGAAGATCATCGCCGCGTCGTTCGCGCGGCGCGGCGCGCTGATCCGCACGCGCGACCTGGCGGAAGCCTGCGTCATCGCCAACCGGGTCGCGCCCGAGCACCTCGAGCTCGCCGTCGCCGACCCTGACGCGTTGCTGCCACTGATCCGCCACGCCGGCGCGATCTTCATGGGGTACCACGCGTCCGAAGCGCTCGGCGATTACTGTGCCGGGCCCAACCACGTGCTGCCCACCGGCCGCACGGCGCGCTTCTCGTCGCCGCTGGGCGTCTACGATTTCCAGAAGCGCTCCAGCGTGCTGCGGATCTCGCGGGCAGGCGCGGCATCGATGGCGCCGCTCGCCGGGCACCTCGCCGATCGCGAAGGCCTGCCCGCGCACGCACGCTCGGCCCGCGCGCGGCTGCCCAAGTCATGACCGCGCGCATGGGACCGACCGTCGACGAGCGTGTCGCAGCAACGGTGCGCGCCGACGTGCGCGCCACGCGGCCGTATGTCGTCGCGCACGCGGACGGTCTCATCAAGCTGGACGCGATGGAGAACCCGTACACGCTGCCGGCAGAACTGCGCACGCGGATCGGCGCCGCCGTCATCGACACGCCGCTCAACCGCTATCCGGACGGCGGTGCGGAGGCGACGCACGCTGCGATCGCCGATGCGATGCGCCTGCCGGAAGGCGCCGCGCTGGTGCTCGGCAATGGCTCCGACGAGCTGATCCAGATCCTGTCGCTGCTCGTCGCGACGCCGGGCGCCACGATCCTGTCGGCCGAACCGTCGTTCGTCATGTACCGGCGCTCGGCCGACGTCGCGCAAGTCCGCTACGTGGGCGTGCCGCTGGGCGTCGACTTTTCGCTCGATGCCGGCGCGATGCTCGCGGCCATCGAGCGCGAGCGCCCGGCGCTCACGTGGCTCGCCTACCCGAACAATCCCACCGGCAACCTGTACGACGAGGCGGCGATCGAGGCGGTGATCGCGGCGGCGCCGGGGCTCGTCGTCATCGACGAGGCCTACCAGCCGTTCGCCGAACGCTCGTTCCTGCCGCGCGTGATGGAGTTTCCCAACGTCGTCGTGCTGCGGACGCTGTCCAAGCTCGGGCTTGCCGGGCTGCGGCTCGGCTATGCGGTCGGCAACCCTGCGTGGATCGCGGAGATCGAGAAGCTGCGCCCGCCTTACAACATCAACGTGCTGACGCAGGTCGTCGCGCCCATCGTGCTGCGCGAGTTCGGCTTGCTCGAAAGCCAGGCCGCGGCCATCCGGGGCGAGCGCGCGCGCCTCGCCGGGGCGCTGGCCGCGATTCCGGGTACCACGGTATTCCATACGGCGGCCAACTTCGTGCTGGTGCGCGTCCCCAACGCCAATGCGTGGTTCACGCAGCTGCGCGGCGCGGGCATACTGGTGAAGAACCTGGACGGCTACCACCCGCTGACCACCCACTGCCTGCGGATCACCGTGGGCACCCCTTCCGAAAACAACGCCTTGCTCGCCGCCCTGGCACCGTTCGCCTGAAGACATGACTGCCGCACCGCCCGCACCGCGCCGCGCCACCGTCACGCGCAAGACCCGCGAGACCAGCATCGTGGTGACCGTCGACGTCGACGGCACCGGTCGCTCCGAGCTCGCGAGCGGCGTGCCGTTCCTCGACCACATGCTGGAGCAGATCGCCCGCCACGGCGTCGTCGACCTGACGGTGAAGGCGGAAGGCGACCTGCACATCGACGCGCACCACACGGTCGAGGACATCGGCATCACGCTCGGTCAGGCACTCGCGCAGGCACTCGGCGACAAGGCGGGCATCCGGCGCTACGGCCACGCGTACGTGCCGCTCGACGAGGCGCTGTCGCGCGTCGTCATCGACCTGTCCGGCCGGCCGGGGCTCGAGTTCCACGTCCCGTTCACGCGGGCGATGATCGGGGCGTTCGACGTGGACCTCGCGCACGAGTTCTTCCAGGGCTTCGTCAACCACGCGCAGGTGACGCTGCACGTGGACAACCTCCGCGGCCAGAACGCGCATCACCAGTGCGAGACCGTGTTCAAGGCGTTCGCGCGCGCGCTGCGCATGGCGGTCGAGTACGACCCGCGCGCCAGCGGCATCCCATCGACCAAGGGGGCGCTGTAAGCGGCTGCTGGCGGGAAGGGAACCGGGCGTGATCGCCGTCGTCGACTACGGAATGGGCAACCTTCGCTCGGTGGCGAAGGCGCTCGCGCACGTTGCGCCCGCGACGCGCGTCGTGGTCACCGGCGACGCGGGCGTGATCGGCGAAGCCGACAAGGTCGTGCTGCCGGGGCAGAGCGCGATGCCCGACTGCATTTCGCACCTGGACGCGAGCGGGCTGCGCGGCGCGGTGCTCGACGCCGCGCGCACGCGGCCGTTCCTGGGCATCTGCCTCGGGCTGCAGATGCTGTTCGACGACAGCGAGGAGGGGCCGACGCGCTGCCTCGGCCTGCTTCCCGGCGTCGTGCGTCGCTTCGACGCCGCGCAGATGACCGGCGCCGAAGGCCAGCCGCTCAAGGTCCCGCACATGGGCTGGAACCGCGTGCATCCCGTACGGTCGCACCCGATGTGGAACGGCGTCGCCGACGGCGAGCGGTTCTACTTTGCGCACTCGTACCATCCGGTGCCCGCCGACCCGGCGCTGACGGCGGCCACCACCAACTATCCGGCGCCGTTTACTTGCGCGATTGCGCGGGCTAATATCTTCGCGACCCAGTTCCACCCGGAGAAGAGCCAGCGCGCAGGCCTTGCGTTGCTGGCCAATTTCGTCGGCTGGGACGGCCGCCACAGCGCCTGAGGCCTCCTCGAGCATCATGCAGATCATTCCTGCGATCGACATCAAGGACGGGCACTGCGTGCGCCTCAAGCAGGGCGACATGCAGGCCGTGACCGTGTTCTCCGAGGATCCGGCCGCGATGGCGCGGCACTGGGTCGATCTGGGCGCGGAACGGTTGCATCTCGTCGACCTGAACGGCGCCGTGGCCGGCGTACCGAAAAACGAGCTGTCGATCCGCGAGGTCGTGAGCGTCCTCGGCGACGAGATTCCCATCCAGCTGGGTGGCGGCATCCGCGACCTCGACACCATCGAGCGTTACCTCGACGACGGCATCACCTATGTGATCATCGGCACGGCCGCGGTGAAGAATCCCGGCTTCCTGCACGATGCGTGCGGCGCGTTCCCCGGCCACATCATGGTCGGGCTCGACGCGCGCGAAGGCAAGGTGGCCACGGACGGCTGGTCCAAGATGACCGGGCACGACGTGATCGACCTCGCGAAAAAATTCGAGGACCAGGGCGTCGAGGCCATCGTCTACACGGACATCGGCCGCGACGGCATGCAGACGGGCGTCAACATCGAGGCGACGGTCAAGCTCGCGCGCGCCGTCACGGTGCCGGTGTTTGCGTCGGGCGGGCTCTCGTCGATCGACAACATCAAGGCGCTCGCGCAATACGAATCGGAAGGCGTGGCCGGCGCGATCGCGGGCCGCGCCATCTACGAAGGCACGCTCGATTTCAAGGATGCGCTGAAGGCCGCCAAGGGCAAGGGCTAGCGGCATGGGCCTCGCCAAGCGCGTGATCCCCTGCCTGGACGTGGCGGGCGGGCGGGTGGTCAAGGGCGTCAACTTCGTCAACCTGCGCGATGCCGGCGATCCGGTCGAGATCGCGCGCCGCTACGACGCCGAGGGCGCCGACGAGCTCGCGTTCCTCGATATCCGCGCGAGCGTCGAGTCCCGCGGCCTTCTGTACGACATGATCGAGGCGGTGGCCGACCAGGTGTTCATCCCGCTGACCGTCGGCGGCGGGGTGCACGCGGTCGCGGACGTGCGCGCGCTGCTCAACGCCGGCGCCGACAAGGTCAGCATCAACACGGCAGGCGTGCAGCGCCCCGAACTGTTCCGCGAGGCGTCCGCGCATTTCGGGTCGCAGGCCATCGTCGCCGCGATAGACGCCAAGGCCGTCGCGCCGGGTCGCTGGCAGGTCGTCATCCACGGCGGCCGCACCCCGACGGAGCTCGACGCCGTCGAATGGGCGCGCAACGTGGCGGCGCTGGGCGCCGGCGAGATCCTGCTCACGAGCATGGACCGCGACGGCGTGCGCTCGGGCTTCGACCTTGCGCTGACGCGCGCGGTGGCCGACGCGGTGGACGTTCCCGTCATCGCGTCGGGCGGCGTCGGCAAGCTGGCCGACCTCGTCGACGGCATCGTCGCCGGTGGCGCCGACGCGGTGCTGGCCGCCAGCATCTTCCACGACGGCGAGTACACGGTCGGCGAAGCCAAGCGCGCGATGCGCGACGCGGGACTCGAGGTGCGGGCGTGAGGCGCGGACGATGAGCGATCGCGACGATCGCTGGCTCGGCGAGGTCCGCTGGAACGCGGACGGCCTCGTGCCGGCCATCGCGCAGGAAGCGGGCACCGGACGCGTGCTGACGCTCGCATGGATGAACCACGAGGCGCTCGCGACGACGGCGCGGACCGGCGAGGTGCACTACTGGTCACGGTCGCGGCGCGCGCTGTGGAAGAAGGGCGAGACCTCCGGCCACGTGCAGAAGGTCAAGGACATCCGCATCGACTGCGACGCCGACGCCGTGCTCGTCAGCGTCGAGCAGGTGGGCGGCGTCGCGTGCCACACGGGTCACGGCCGCTGCTTCTACCGCACGCTGGTCGACGGTGTGTGGCGCGAGGACGAGCCGGTGCTGAAGGATCCGGTCGCGATCTACGGGGAGGGGCGATGAGCGACGACACACTGGCGCGGCTGGCCGCCACGATCGCGGCGCGCCGTGGCGCCGACCCCAAGGCGTCCTACGTCGCGAGCCTGTTTGCCAAGGGCGACGACGCCATCCTCAAGAAGATCGGCGAGGAAGCTACCGAGACGGTGATGGCGGCGAAGGACGGCGACCCGGCGCGGATCACGTCCGAGGTCGCCGACCTGTGGTTCCACTGCGTCGTGCTGCTCGCGCGGCACGGCTTGACGCCGGCCGACGTGCTGGCCGAGCTCGCGCGCCGCGAAGGCGTGTCGGGCCACGACGAGAAGGCCGCGCGGGGGTCCGACCCTATTTTCAGGAATGCGCCTGCGCAGGGCAGAGACGCGCCAGGAAAATAGGGTCGGACCCGGTCGCAAGGCGCCGCCGCCGCGTTCCTTTACAATGAGCGGTCGCGAAGTGCCTATCCCGCCAGCCCGGCGGGCGGGCGCCACCGCCTCGACGAAGCATGCTCGACCCCAACTGCCTGTTCTGCAAGATCGCCAAGGGCGACATCCCGAGCCGCAAGGTGTACGAGGACGCGGACATCCTCGCGTTCCACGACATCCGGCCGCTCGCGCCCGTGCATTTCCTGCTGATCGCCAAGAACCATCACGCGACGCTGTACGACGTCGACGCGACGGACGCGCCGGTGCTCGGCCGGATGATGGCGCTGACGGGCAAGCTCGCGCGGGAGCAGGGCGCCGACGACGGGTTCCGCGTGATCGTCAACAATGGCCGCATCGGCCACCAGGAAGTCCCGCATATCCACATCCACGTGATCGGCGGCGGCACCGAGCCGCTCGGTCCAATGCTGCCGCGCCCGCAAGGCGCCTGAAGGAGAATCAAATGGGTTCGTTGAGCATCTGGCACTGGTTGATCGTCCTCGCCGTCGTCGTCCTGATCTTCGGCACGAAGAAGCTGCGCAACGTCGGGCAGGACCTGGGGGGCGCAGTCAAGGGCTTCAAGGAAGGCATGCGCGACGACGCGGCGGCGGCCAAGACCGCGGCCGACCCGGCGGCCGCGCCGTCGCAGATCCCCGGCACGACGATCGAGGGCGAGGTCAAGCGCGAGTCGATGAAGTCCTGACGGGGCTCGACACGCGCTTTACGCCCGCCGCCGCATGTTCGACATCGGTTTCTCCGAGATCGTCGTCATCGGCGTCGTCGCGCTGGTCGTCATCGGGCCCGAGCGGCTGCCCAAGGCGACGCGCACGCTGGGCGTGCTGTACGGCCGGCTGCGCCGCTACGTCAACGACGTGCAGGCCGACATCAGCCGCGAGATGGAGCTCTCCGAGCTCAAGAAGCTGCAGCAGGAAGTGAAGACGGCCGCGACGGACCTGCAGACCTCCGTGCAGAACGCGGTGGCGAGCGTCGAGGCCGGCGCGCGTGATCTCTCCAGCGAATTCGAGAAGACGGCCAGCGAGGCCAACGCGGCGCTCAGCGACACACCCCCGCCGCCGGACGTGTTCGAGGGCGCGCACGCGCAGCCGGGGCAGGAGCCCGCGCCGACCGACGCCTGGGCGCATGGCGAGGCGGTGCCGCGCGAAGGGGCGCCGAATCACGCCGCGCCTGCGGTCGCTGCCGTTGCGCCCGCCACGACCGAGCCCGACCTGTTCGCGCCGCAGCCCGAACCACCCCGCCAGGCCGCGTTGCCCGGCTTCGACAAGATCTGATCACGGACGCGGCGCGGCTTCGCTGCCGCGCCACCCGCCCTGACGCAAGCCGATGACCGACCCCGCCACCGCGACGACGGAAACCTTCATCTCGCACCTCATCGAGCTGCGCAGCCGGCTCATGAAGGCGATGGTGTCGGTGCTGGTCATATTCCTGTGCCTGGCGCCGTTCTCGAAGCAGATCTATTCGCTCGTCGCCGCGCCGCTGATGTCGGCACTGCCCGCCGGCGCGACGATGATCGCCACCGACGTCACCGGCACGTTCCTCGTGCCGCTCAAGGTGACGCTGCTGGCCGCGTTCCTGATCGCGCTGCCGGTCGTGCTGTGGCAGGCGTGGGCGTTCGTCGCGCCGGGACTCTACAAGCACGAGCAGCGGCTCGCGCTGCCGCTGATCGTGTCGAGCGTGTTCTTCTTCTTTCTCGGGATGGCGTTCGCATACTTCATCGTCTTCCCGTGGATCTTCCACTTCTTCGTCAGCTTCACGCCGGCCGGCGTGCAGATGATGACGGACATCGACAAGTATCTGTCGTTCGTGCTGTGGATGTTCGTCGCGTTCGGCGTGACGTTCGAGATCCCGGTCGTCGTCGTCGTCCTCGTGCGGCTTGGCATCGTCCCGCTCGCCAAGTTCAAGGAATTCCGCCGCTACGTGATCGTCGGGGCGTTCGTCGTCGCTGCCGTGATCACGCCGCCCGACATGGTGTCGCAGCTGATGCTCGCGGTGCCGATGTGCCTCTTGTACGAGCTGGGCATCTTCGCCGCGCGCTTCTTCCCGCGCCCGCGGCCGACGGAAGACGACACGGACGCGACGACCGCGGAATCCGCGGCGCCCGCGGACAGTGCGAGCCGCTGACGCGCGACGCTAGGACCGCGCCTGCGGGCGCTTGCCGACCTGCACGCTGAGGTCCAGCGGCTGGGCGTCGCGCCAGACCTTCACGGTCGTCGACGTCCCGGGCGTGAGCTCGGCGATGCGCGCGAGCAGCGTCGGCACGTCGCGTGTCGCATGGCCGCCGATCTCGACGACGACGTCGCGCACCTGCACGCCGCCGCGCGCGGCCGGGCCGCCCGGTTGCAGCCCGCGCACGAGCACGCCGTCCACGCGCGGCGAGTCGTTGGCGCGCGCGACGTCCTCCGTGTAATCCTGCGGCTCGATGCCGAGCCAGCCGCGCGTCACTTCGCCGTGCTCGATGATCTGCTGCAGCACGTTGCGCGCGAGCGACACGGGAATCGCGAAGCCGATGCCCATCGAGCCGCCCGATTGCGAGTAGATCGTGCTGTTGATGCCGATCAGGTTGCCGGCCGTGTCCACCAGTGCGCCGCCGGAGTTGCCGGGGTTGATCGGCGCGTCCGTCTGGATGAAGTCCTCGAACCGGTTGATGCCGAGGTGATTGCGGCCCAGCGCGGACACGATGCCCGACGTCACCGTGTTGCCGAAGCCGAACGGATTGCCGATGGCGAGCACGACGTCGCCGACGTGCACCGAATCGAGGTCGCCCAGCGTGATGGCCGGCAGCACGATGCTGGCGCCGGGCTCCGCCTTCAGCACGACGAGGTCCGACTCCGGATCGGCGCCGCGCACCACGGCCTTCATCTCGCGGCCGTCGGCGAGCTGGATCACGATGTCGTCGGCGCCGTCGACGACGTGGAAGTTGGTGAGGACGAACCCTTCGGGCGCGACGATGACGCCGGAGCCGAGGCTCCGTGCGCGTTGCGGTGTCGCGCGGCGCGCGAGGTCCGGGAAGTAACGCCGCAGCAGCTCGTCGTCGGCGAGCGGCGCGCGCGAGCGCACGGCCTTGCTCGTGTATACGTTGACGACGGCGGGCATCGCCTTCTTCGCGGCCTCCGCATAGCTTGCGATGGCGACCGCATGCGGCGCGTCGGGCGCCGGCGCGGCTTCGCGCAGCGTGGCGACGCTGGCCGGTGCGCCGGCCAGCCGTGGCACGAGGTCCGGGCGCAGCGCCGACACGACGAACAGCACCGCGACGGTGAGCGTGCAGGCCTGCGCGAACAGCAGCCAGAATTTGCGCAATGTTGCCAAGGGGCGGGACTCGTGTTCGGCGGGCGTGGACCGGCGGGTCGATTATAGACGCGGTGCAGCATCGAGGGCCGCCCTGGCGGCCGGAAAGCTGGGCGTCGCCCGGCGGCCGGGCGCGTGCAACCCGCTGATTCTTCGCGCATAAACAGCTCGTAACGCGGCCGCTACTTTCGGCGAGCGCTGCATTTCCCGTATAATCGACGGGTTTTTGCGTGATGCCGCTCGGATCACCCAAATCTCGCGTTGAACCCGGCACCAAATCCAGCACCACACCGAGCGCCAGAAAGCACAGGGAGCAAGGCCGCATGGCATCCGATGCAACGGTAGACAGCGGGAAGCGGCGCTTCCTGCTCACGGCCACGAGCGTGGTCGGCGGAATTGGCGTGGTGGCGGCGGCAACGCCGTTCGTGATGTCGTTCTGGCCCAGCGAGCGGGCCAAGGCAGCCGGCGCTCCCGTCGAGGTCGACATCTCCAAGGTCGAGCCCGGCCAGAAGATCAACGTGGAGTGGCGCGGCAAGGTGTGCTGGATCCTCAACCGCACGCCGGAGATGGTGTCCAACCTGCCCAAGCTCGACGAGCGCCTGCTCGATCCCAAGTCGCTGACCGACCAGCAGCCGGCGTACTGCCGCAACGAGCATCGCTCGATCAAGGACGACATGTGGGTTGCGGTGGGCATCTGCACGCACCTCGGGTGCTCGCCGACGTTCCGCCCTGAAATCGCCCCGGCCGATCTCGGCCCCGACTGGCTCGGCGGCTTCTTCTGCCCGTGCCACCAGTCGAAGTTCGACCTGGCTGGCCGCGTCTACAAGGGCGTGCCGGCGCCGCTCAACCTCGTGATCCCGCCGCACCACTACGCGTCGGACACGATGGTCGTCATCGGCGAAGACCCCAAGGCCTGACGCGCCGCCCGCCGCCGAGCCAACCGCTGACGCCAACCGATTGATAGCGCGAACCGATAGCCCATGAGCAAGCTCCTCGCCTGGATCGACGACCGTTTCCCGCTCACCGAGCTGTGGGAATCGCAGTGGGGCAAGTACATCGCCCCCAAGAATTTCAACTTCTGGTACTACTTCGGCTCGCTGGCCGCGTTCGTGCTGGTGCTGCAGATCGTCACGGGCATCTTCCTGACGATGAACTACAAGCCGGACGCCACCAAGGCGTTCGACTCGGTCGAGTACATCATGCGGGACGTGCCGTGGGGCTGGCTCATCCGCTACATGCACTCCACCGGCGCGTCGATGTTCTTCGTCGTCGTGTACCTGCACATGTTCCGCGGGCTCATGTACGGCAGCTATCGCAAGCCGCGCGAGCTGATCTGGATCTTCGGCTGCTTCATCTACCTCGCGCTGATGGCGGAGGCGTTCTTCGGCTACCTGCTCCC
This sequence comes from Pseudomonadota bacterium, assembly GCA_018241745.1. Lineage (GTDB taxonomy): Bacteria > Pseudomonadota > Gammaproteobacteria > Burkholderiales > Casimicrobiaceae > VBCG01. Next base: position 88,411 of record JAFEDG010000147.1, on the reverse strand, counting down.
GTGGGGCCAGATGTCGTACTGGGGCGCCCAGGTGATCGTCAACCTGTTCAGCTCCATCCCGCTGATCGGGCCGGACCTCGCGTTGTGGATCCGCGGCGACTACACGATCTCGGACGTGACGCTGAACCGCTTCTTCGCGTTCCACGTGATCGCGCTGCCGCTCGTGCTGCTGGGCCTCGTCGCGGCGCACCTGATGGCGCTGCACGAGGTCGGTTCCAACAACCCGGACGGCGTCGACGTCAAGCACCAGCCGATCGACCCGAAGACGGGCCTCCCGCTCGACGGCATCTACTCGCACCCGTACTACACGATCAAGGACATCGTCGGCGTCATCGGCTTCCTGATCGTGTTCTCGCTGGTCGTGTTCTTCCTCCCGGAGATGGGCGGCTACTTCCTCGAGGCGAACAACTTCGTGCCGGCCAACCCGCTGCAGACGCCCGTGCACATCGCGCCGGTGTGGTACTTCACGCCCTACTACGCGATGTTGCGCGCCGTGCCTTCGTTCCTGGGCACGCAGGTCTGGGGGGTCCTGGTGATGGGCGCGTCCGTGCTGATCTTCTTCGCGCTGCCATGGCTCGACCGCGGCAAGGTCAAGTCGATCCGCTACCGCGGCACGCTGTACAAGACGTGGCTCACGATCTTCGTCGTCTGCTTCCTGATCCTGGGCTACCTCGGCGTCGTGCCGGTCACCGTCTGGGGCCAGTTCAGCGACGGCTTCCCGTTCTACGGCGCGGACAAGGCCACCGTCGTGTCGCGCGTGCTCACCGTCTTCTACTTCCTGTTCTTCCTGCTGATGCCCTGGTACACGGTGCGCGACAAGACCAAGCCGGAACCGACGCGGGTGACCTGGAAATGACCATGCGCGCACGTATTCTCACTGCCTGTGTCGCCCTCGCCGCCGCGTTCGCGGCCAGCACGCCGGCGCTCGCCGAAGGTGACGGCCTGCGCATGATCCCGGCACCGGCGCACCGCCTCGACGACGCGTCGCTGCAACGCGGCGCGCGCGACTTTGTCAACTACTGCATGGGCTGCCACTCGGCCAAGTACATGCGCTACAACCGGTTGACCGAGATCGGCCTCACCGAGGACCAGATCAAGAACAACCTGATGTTCGGCGACGCCAAGATCGGCGACACGATGACCATCGCCATGTCGCCTGTCGAGGCGAAGGGCTGGTTCGGCAACGCGCCGCCCGACCTGTCGGTGATCGCGCGCGTGCGCGGCAACGAATGGCTGTACAACTACCTGCTTGGCTTCTACCGCGACGACAAGTCGGCCACCGGCTGGAACAACCTCGTGTTCCACAACGTCGGCATGCCGCACGTGCTGTGGCAGTTGCAGGGCACGCGCGTGCTGAAGGAAACGGAATTCGAGGAGTATCCGAAGGCCGTCGCCGCGGCGATCGCCGCGCGCACGCTGACGAGCCTCGAGCAGGCGCCGGGCGGCAAGTACGTGCTGACGACGCTGGAGATGCAGACGCCGGGCACGATGAACGAGCAGGAATACGGTGAATTCGCCGCCGACCTGGTGAACTACCTCGACTTCATCGCGGAGCCGGCCAAGAACCAGCGGATCCGGCTCGGGATGCTCGTCGTGCTGTTCCTGGGCGTGCTGTTCATCCTCGCCTACCTGACCAAGCGGGATTACTGGAGCGAGCTGCACTGACGCTCCCCTGGCGCGCCGCGGTCCGCATCCGGTCCGCGCGCGCCGCGCCGCGGGACGCCCGTCCCGCACGCGAAGGATTCGACCATGATGACACTCTATTCCGGGACCACCGACCCGTTCTCGCAACGCTGCCGCATCGTGCTGCACGAGAAGGGCATGGACTTCCAGATCATCGACGTGGACCTCGATCACAAGCCCGAGGACCTGGCGGTGATGAACCCGTACAACCAGGTGCCGGTGCTCGTCGAGCGGGACCTCGTGCTGCACGAGTCCAACATCATCAACGAGTACATCGACGAACGCTTCCCGCACCCGCAGCTGATGCCGGCCGACCCGGTGATGCGCGCCCGCGCGCGGCTGTTCCTGCATCGCTTCGAGAAGGAGCTGTTCATCCACATCGAGGCGCTCGAAGGCAACAACCAGAAGAACGCGGAGAAGGCCCGTGCGCTGGTCCGCGACTCGCTGCTGCAGATCACGCCCGTGTTCGCCAAGCACAAGTACATGCTGGGCGACGACTACTCGATGCTGGACGTGGCCATCACCCCGTTGCTGTGGCGCCTCGACTACTACGGTATCCAGATGCCCAAGCAGGCCGCCCCGCTGATGAAGTACGCCGAGCGGCTGTTCTCGCGCCCGGCGTTCTCCGAGGCGCTGACGTCTGCCGAGCGGGGCATGCGGAGGTAGCGTTGGCCGTCTGTGCGTCGGGGCGGATTGACCGCCTTGCAATGGCGTAGCATTCTCCGCCCATGTCCGAGCAATCCGCCAAGCCCTACCTCGTCCGCGCCATCTGCGAATGGTGCGCGGACAACGGCCTCACGCCCTACCTGGCCGTGAAGGTCAACGCGCACACGCGCGTGCCGCAGGGCTACGTCAAGAACGGCGAGATCGTGCTCAATATCAGCCACTCGGCCACGCGCAAGCTGACCATCGACAACGACTGGATCCAGTTCACCGCGCGGTTCTCGGGCGTGTCGCAGGAAGTGTCGGTGCCGCTCGCCGCGGTGGCTGGCATCTTCGCCAAGGAAACCGGTTACGGGTTTGCGTTCACCGTCACCGACGACCCGGCGGCGTCGCTCGAGAAGGCCACGGCGCCTGCGCTCGGCACCGTCGAGGGCGCGGCACTCGGCAACGAAGGCGACGCCCGGTCGCGCGCCAAGCCGTCGCACCTTTCCGTCGTGAAGTGACCCACGCGTCGCGAACGCCTGGCGGCGTGCGCGACGGAGGGCGACTGGTAACCACCGGGGCCGGGGTCTGCGCCGCGCCGCGCTGGCGAAGCGCGGCGGCGTGCAGCCCGGGTGTGACGATCAGCCGCGAACTTGCCGGCGGGTTGCCCAGGCCGTGCCCGCGAGCAGCAGCCCCAGCAGCGCCAGCGTGAGAGGCGACAGCGCCGGCACCGGCGTCGCCACGTGCGTCACCGGCACCCTTTCGGGAATGACGATCGGCGACTCGCCGAGCACGTAGGCCATCGCATTGCCCATGATCTGCGCGCGCTGCGCGGGCGTGTCGGACAGCCAACCCAGCACCAGCGCGTGGCCGCCGCTGGACGACACGGCGCATGAATCCCCGCCCGCGAACGTGCAGAGGGACGTCCCGCCCCCCTGGGGCGTCAGGCCCATCGTGAAGGTGCCCCAGCCCGGATTGCTGAACGTTTGCGGGCTCGTCAGGTTGAACGCGAGCGTCGCGTCGGAGAACGTTGCGGACGTCAGGTTCGTGCTGGTTTCTGTGGCTGCGAAAATGGTGGTGTAGGGCGCGCTCAGCGCATAGTTGGCGTAGATCATGCGACCGCCGCCGATCAGGTAATTCGTCACCGTCGTACCGTCGGGACCGGCCGACGAATCCTGCGACAGCCCGATCGCGAGCGCGTACGTACCGCCGGCCAGCTTGGTGTTGAAATCCGTCCAGTCGGTTGCCGTCGTGACCGTGTCGCCACGCGCGGCCGCGGCCGCGAGCACGGCGTCGGGCGGATTGACCAGGTCGACGTAGTAGAGGACCGTTGCCGCCTGCGCGCCCGCGCAGGCAAATGCGGCACACGCGACGAGCGCACGCGTCGAGCGACGCAGCGCGGCGAATAATCGATTCATTGACGCTCCCCTGGTGACCCGAGGCACGCGGACGCGCGCCCACAGCCTATGATACTAGCGGCCTACGCCGTTGATTCCAATTGATTTGCCGTTTACGGGTGCCGGCCGGCGGGCAACTGTTGCATCCACGCTAGAATGCGCGCTCCCGACGCCGGCATAGCTCAGCTGGTAGAGCAGCGGTTTTGTAAACCGAAGGTCCCGGGTTCGATCCCTGGTGCCGGCACCCAACCTCGATCGTCGGGCGTGGCTGCGGGGCTCGCGTGACAGACGACGCGTGACTGTCCGCTACAACGCGGCCTGGAAATACGCGACGTCGATCCACCGCCCGAACTTGAAGCCAACTTCGGCAAAGTGCGCGACCTTGCGCATGCCCATCCTTTCGTGGAGCGCGACGCTGGCGGCGTTGGGCAGTGCGATGCCGCCGATGACGACGCGCAGCGGCCGCGCGCGCAGTTCGGCAAACAGCGCCTCATACAACGCCGCGCCCAGTCCGCGACCGACTCGATCCGCCGCCACGTAGACGGTAGATTCGGCCGAGTGCCGGTACGCCGCGCGTGCCTTCCATGGCCCGGCATAGGCATATCCGGCCACTTCGCCGGCCACATCTGCGACGAGCCACGGTAACCCCGCGTCGACGACGGCTTGCCACCGCGCTGCCATCTCATGCACAGGAACCTCGCGCTCCTCGAACGAAATCGTCGTGTGGAGCACGTAGTGGTTGTAGATCGCCGCGATCGCGCCGAAGTCGTCGGCCGTCGCGACCCTGATTGCCGCGTGCACGCTAGGCATCGCCGTCCGGTACCGGGCGGCTCATCGCGCGATACGTCCACCACGCGAGGCTCGCGCCTGCGATCTGCGCGGCGACGAACGGCGCGACGTCGGCGGGTGCGATACCGGCGAACGTGTCCGTCATTGCGCGCGCGATCGTCACGGCAGGGTTGGCGAACGACGTGCTCGACGTGAACCAGTACGCGGCTGCGATGTATGCACCGACGCAGGCGCCTACGACCACGCTGCCCTTGTCGCGCGTCGACAGCACGATGAACAGCAGCCCGAAAGTGGCGACGCCTTCGCCGATCCACCGCCCGGCGCCGCCGCGACCGTGCATCGAGTGCTGCAGGATCGGCAGGTCGAACATCGCGTGCGCGAGCCAGACCCCGGATACCGCGCCTGCGACCTGCACGCCCACCGTTGCCACCGTGGCGAGCGCATGGAGCGGGCGCATCACGCACGACACGAGCGGATTGAATTCGGTGCCGCAGTAGGGCGCGAAGCCGACGATCAGCGCGAAGAGGCCCAGGCCGGTGGCAATGCTGTTGGCCAGCAGTGCCAGCGCGGCATTGCCGGCGCCGAGACGTTCACCCATGATGCCCGAACCGACGACGACCATCAGCAGGAAGGCCGTGCCGATGAACTCGCCAAGCAGCCGCGGCTTCACGCGCCGTCGCGTCCGATGTCGCGCAGCGCGTCGGTAATCGCGGGGCTGGACAAGCCCTCGAGCGGCAGGCGCACCAACGCCGCCACGCGATGCTCGAGCGTCGCGCAGGCTTGCGCGAAGGCTGCGCGTCGGCTTTCTTCGTTCCCGGTGACGGCGGCCGGGTCGGGGATGCCCCAATGCGCCGTGTGCGGATGCCCGGGCCAGATCGGGCACACCTCACCGGCCGCGTTGTCGCAGACGGTGATCACGACGTCCATCGGCGGTGCCGCCGGTCCCGTGAATTCGTCCCACGCCTTGCTGCGCAGGCCCGCCACGGGAAGCCCGCGCCGCGCGAGGAGGTCGAGCGCCATCGGATGGACGCGGCCACTCGGGTGCGAGCCTGCGGAATGGGCGACGAAGCGCGCGCCGCCCAGCCCGCGCAACAAAGACTCCGCCATGATGCTGCGCGCGGAGTTCCCGGTGCACAGGAACAGAACGTTCACCGGAGGCGATGCTGCGTCAGGCACAGCAGGAGCGCGGGGTCGCCGGCATCGCGACGGGACTGCCTTGTGCGGTCCCGGCGCAGCACGCGCTCGCGATCGGTGCGTCTGCCGTATCGGACGCGCCGAACACCGGGATGCTCTCCAGCGTATGGAACGCCTCCCATGCGATGCCTTGCGGATCCTGCGTCCAGTGCTTGTCGCCCCGCGCGTAGCAGCAGTGCGCGTCGGGCTCGTCGACGGTGGCCTTGGCATCCGCCGCCGTGAACTGGTCGCGAATGGTGGCCAGCTCTTCGGCGCTGTCCGCCTGCAGCCCGAGATGGTTCAAGCCCGAGTGTCCGCTGCGCGTCGAGATCGCGAAGTTCAAGCGCGGATCGTCGAGCATCCACTTCGCGTAATCGGGCTTTTCCACCGCGGGCGGCGTGCCGAACATCTGCGAGTAGAAGCGGATGCTGGCAGCAAGGTTGGGAACGCCCAGGTGGACGTGAAAGCGCTTCATGATGGCCTCTTGCGGCGCGATGGGACGGGCAAGCATGCGGACGGCGCGCATCCGGTGCCGCAGCTTTCGCCGCTTGCGCGGCAGCAGTTTTCCGTCAGGTAACCGACGAGCGCGTTCATCGACGCGAGGTCGGGCCGGTAGTAGATGAAGCGGCCCTCGCGCCGGTCGAGCACCAGCCCCGCGCGCACCAACTCCTTCAGATGGAACGACAGCGTGGCGGCCGGGAGCTTGAGCTTCAACGTCATGGCGCCGGGCGTCAGGCCGTCGACCGCGTGCTCGACGAGCAGGCGGAACAGCGCGAGGCGGGTTTCCTGCGCCAGCGCGCCCAGCGCAACGACGGCGCGCAGCGCGGCGGCGTCCGGCGCTTGGGTCATGGGCTTAGATTTCATATTTCCAAGAATATGGAAATGAACTGCGAATGTCAACAGGGTAAGCTTGATGCCTTGCTTCCCAGCTCGTTGGAGCCCGTGCCATGCGTCGAGCGCAATCCCTTTTGCTGGCGGCCTGTCTGCTCGCGTACGTTCCGGCCGACGCGCAGCCGGCGCCGGCGACAATTCCCGTCACCGTCGACAACTTCGTCCGCGCCGAATCCGATACCTACTTCGCGTCGATCGCCAGGGACAACGGCTTCGGGCGCTTCAACCACACACGCGAGCTGTCGCCGCTCGAGGATCAGAAGGTTATCCGCCTGAACCGCGACACGCTGTACTCGTCGGCGGTGTTCGACCTCGACGCCGGCCCGGTCACGATCACGCTCCCCAACGCGGGCAAGCGCCTCATGTCGATGCAGGTGATCAACGAGGATCACTACACATTCCCCGCGATCTACGCTGCCGGCCCGCATACGCTGACGCGCAGCGCCGTCGGCACGCGTTATGTCGCGGTTGCCCTGCGCACGCTGGTGAACCCGAAGGATCCCGCGGACCTCGCCGCCGTGCACGCGTTGCAGGATGCGGTGAAGGTGAAGCAGCCGGGCGGCCCGGGCACATTCGCGGTACCGGCGTGGGACACGTCCTCGCAGAAGACGATACGCGATGCGCTGCTGGTGCTGGCAGCTGGCGTCAAGGACACGAGCCGCTCGTTCGGCACCAGGGGGCAGGTCGATCCGATCCAGCACCTGATCGGGTCCGCGTCGGCTTGGGGCGCCAATCCACCGAAGGACGCCACGTATCTCAATTTCACGCCGGCCCGCAACGACGGCTCCACCGTGTATCGGTTGACGGTGAAGGACGTGCCAGTCGACGGGTTCTGGTCGGTGAGCGTGTACAACGCCAACGGCTTCTACGAGAAGAATGCGCTCGATGCGTACACGCTGAACAACGTGACGGCCAGCAAGGCGGCAGACGGCAGCACGACCATTCAGTTCGGCGGCTGCACGCCCAGCGTGCAGAATTGCCTGCCGATCACCAACGGCTGGAACTACATGGTGAGGCTGTACCGCCCGCGCGCGGACATCCTGGACGGCCATTGGCATTTCCCGGAAGCGAAGCCCGTGTCGTGACCCAACGCCCTGGCGTCGGCGCCCGCGTCGAACCGCACGCAAAGCTCCCGAAGCCTCCACATTCGCTGCACAGTCCATCAGCAGACTGGGCGGCGTCAATGTCCTTTGCGGAGGCACGCACGATGAAGTTCTTCCTCACTCTTGCCGGCGCGGCCTGCGGCATGTTCCTGTTCACGCTGGCGGCAACGGCGCGCGCCGACGATCCGCCGCCACCGCCGCATCATCGCGGCCCGCCGCCCGAGGCACTGGCCGCGTGCCAGTCGCTCGCGGCCGGCAACGCGTGCAGCTTCACGCTGGGCGAGCGCACGCTCAGCGGCGCGTGCTATGCGCCGGAAGGCCGGCCGCTGGCATGCCGGCCGTCGACGATGCCGCTGCCGCCTGCGCCGACGGGCTCGAAATGAAGCGTGGCGTCAGCGCTCGAACTTCGTCGTGAGCACGACGAGCGTCTGCGTGCGCTCGATGCCGGGCAACTGCCCGATGCGGTCGAGTTCGGCATCGAGTTCCGCAGTCGTCTCCGCATTGACGGCGGCGACGTAGTCGAACACGCCGCTGACGGCGCGCAGCGACGCCACGGCGGGCAGCGCCTTCAGCTCGCGCACGACGCGCTCGTTGTGCCGCGCGTTGACGTTGAGCAACACCAGCGCGGACAACGTGCGCGCCTCGACGTCGCTGCCGAGGCGCACCGTGTAGCCGGCGATGACGCCGGTCCGCTCGAGCCGCTGGATGCGTTCCTGGATCGTCGTCCGCGACGCGCCGAGCTTGCGGGCGATGGACGCCGTCGATTCGCGCGCATCGGCGCGCAACAATGCAATCAGCTTGCGGTCCTCGGGGGTCATGTCGTCGTTTCGCCACAATAGTAGGCAGAACGACGGCATTCTAGGCCATTCCGACGATTCGCAGGATACCTCCCGGCACGGCGCACGCCTAACCTTGCGTCCCGTTCGCCCCGCGCCCGCGGGGCGGCATGTCCACGCGAGGAGGCGGGAATGGCCGCAACGAAGACACGGGTGGCGCTGCTCGGCGCCGGCAAGATCGGCGACGCGATCGTGAACCTGCTCGGCGCGACGGGCGACTACGCGCTGACGGTCGTCGATCGCGACGACGCACGGCTCGCGCTGCTGCGCGACACCGGCGTCACCGCACGGCGGGCCGACATCGCGGACCCAGTGGCGCTCGCAGCGGCGCTGCAAGGCCACGACATGGTCCTGTCGGCGTCGCCCTACTATTTGACGCCGGCGATCGCGGCCGCGGCCAAGGCGGCCGGTGCGCATTACTTCGATCTCACCGAAGACGTCGCCAGCACGCAGGCGGTGAAGGCACTGGCCGCGGACGCGAAGACGGCGCTGGTGCCGCAATGCGGACTCGCGCCCGGGTTCGTGTCGATCGTCGCGTACGACCTCGCGCGCCGCTTCGACGCGCTGCGCGACGTGCAGATGCGCGTCGGCGCATTGCCGATCTACCCGACCAACGCGCTCAAGTACAACCTGACGTGGAGCACGGACGGGCTCATCAACGAGTACTGCAACCCGTGCGAGGCGATCATCGACGGCGCGATGACGACGACGCTGGCGCTCGAGGAGACGGAGGCGTTCTCGCTGGACGGCATCGCGTACGAGGCGTTCAACACGTCGGGCGGGCTGGGCACGCTGTGCGAGACGCTGGACGGCCGCGTCGAGAACCTGAACTACAAGACGGTCCGCTACCCGGGCCACCGCGACATCGTCAAGATGCTGATCCGCGACCTGCGGCTGGGCCAGCGCCGCGAGCTCCTGAAGGACGTGCTGGAGAACGCGATCCCGATGACGCTGCAGGATGTCGTCCTCGTGTTCGTCACCGTCAGCGGCCAGCGCGACGGCCGCTTGACCCAGGAAACGTACGCGAAGAAGATCTACAGCGCGACGATCAACGGCCAGCACCTGTCGGCGATCCAGCTGACCACCGCGTCCGGCATCTGCGCGATGGTCGACCTGATGCGCGCCGGCAGCCTGCCGCAGTCCGGTTTCGTGCGGCAGGAGGATGTGCGGCTCGACGATTTCCTCGCCAACCGTTTCGGCAAGCATTACGCCTGACCCCATGACCACCCTCGACCTTCGCAACGACACGTCCACGCTGCTGACGCGGCTCGGCGTTGCGCTCGGCAACCATGCCGGCGACGACCTCATCGTGCGCTCGCCGATCGACGGCAGCGAGATCGCGCGGCTCGCCGCGGACAACGAGGCGACGATCGCGGACAAGATCGGCGCTGCGACGGGAGCCGCGCGTGCATGGCGCGACATGCCCGCACCTCGCCGCGGCGCGTGCGTGCGGCTGTTCGGCGAGTTGCTGCGCGAGCACAAGGAGACGCTGGGGCGGCTCGTCACGATCGAGTCGGGCAAGATCCTGCAGGAGGGGCTTGGCGAAGTGCAGGAGATGATCGACATCTGCGACTTCGCCGTCGGCCTGTCGCGCCAGTTGTACGGCCTCACGATCGCGTCCGAGCGCCCGGGCCACCGGATGATGGAGACGTGGCATGCGCTGGGGGTCGTCGGCGTCATCAGCGCGTTCAACTTTCCGGTGGCGGTATGGTCGTGGAACGCCGCCCTCGCGTTCGTCTGCGGCAATGCGGTGGTGTGGAAGCCTTCGGAGAAAACGCCGCTGACGGCGCTCGCGTGCGACGCGCTGTGGCGGCTCGCCGCCGCGCGGGCGGGGGGCATTCCCGGGGGATTGAGCCAGGTGGTCCTCGGTGCGCGCGACGCAGGTGTCGCGGTGGCGCGCGACAAGCGCATCGCGCTGGTCTCCGCCACCGGCAGCACGCGGATGGGACGCGAGGTGGCCGCGATCGCCGCCGAGCGCCTCGCCAGGACGCTGCTCGAGCTGGGCGGCAACAACGCGCTGATCGTCGCCCCGACCGCGGACCTGGAGCTCGCCGTGCGCGCGATCACGTTTTCCGCGGTCGGTACTGCCGGCCAGCGCTGCACCACGCTGCGCCGGCTGCTGGTGCACCGCTCGCTGCACGACGCGCTCGTCGCGCGGCTGCGTGCCGTGTACGCATCGCTGCCGGTGGGCAACCCGCTCGCGTCGGACACGCTGGTGGGACCGCTGATCGACGCGGACGCGCTCGCACGGATGCAACAGGCGCTGACGCTGGCGCGTGCCGACGGCGCGACCGTGCATGGCGGCGAACCCGTCGCCGCCGTGGGCCAAGGCGCCTATGCGTATCCGGCGCTCGTCGAGATGCCGGCGCAGACGGCGGTCGTGTGCGCCGAGACGTTCGCGCCGATCCTGTACGTGCTGCCTTACGACACGCTCGACGAAGCGATCGCGCTGAACAACGCCGTGCCGCAAGGCCTCGCATCGGCGATCTTCACCAACGACGTGCGCGAAGCCGAGCGTTTCGTCTCCGACACCGGCAGCGACTGCGGCATCGCGAACGTGAACATCGGCCCGTCGGGTGCCGAGATCGGCGGCGCGTTCGGCGGTGAGAAGGATACCGGCGGCGGTCGCGAATCGGGTTCGGACGCGTGGAAGGCGTACATGCGTCGCGCGACCAACACGGTCAACTACAGCGGTGCGTTGCCGCTCGCGCAAGGAATCCGCTTCGACGTCTGACGTCCGCCTGCGGTGTACCATCGCGCTCCGACAACAGGAGAGGTGAAAGCGCGATGAATCAGCTGGATTTCAAGGGGCGCACCGCCGTCGTCACGGGCGGTGCATCGGGCATCGGGTTCGCGATCGCCGAGCGGCTGACGGCGAGCGGCGCGCGTGTCGCGCTGTGGGATCGTGACGCCAAGGCGCTGGCGACCGCCCGCGACAAGCTTGCGGGCGCGCACACGGTGGCGCTCGACATTACCGACCCTGCGGCCGTCGACGAGGCTGCCCAACGGACGGCTGCGACGCTGGGCCGCATCGATGCGATGGTCTGCTCCGCCGGCATCACCGGCCCCAACGCGACGCTGGTCGATTACCCCGTCGACGCGTGGAAGAGCGTGTTCGACGTCAACGTCCACGGCCTCTTCTACTGCAACCGCTCCGTCGCGCCGATCATGGTGAAGTCGGGGTACGGCCGCATCGTGAACATCGCGTCGGTCGCCGGCAAGGAAGGCAACCCCAACGCCTCGGCGTATTCAGCGTCGAAGGCCGCGGTGATGGCGCTGACCAAGTCGCTGGGCAAGGAATTGGCGAAGAGCGGCGTGACGGTCAACTGCGTTACCCCCGCGGCGGTGCGCACGGCGATGTTCTCGCAGATGACCCAGGCGCACATCGATTTCATGCTGTCCAAGATCCCGATGGGACGCTTCGGCCTCGTCGAGGAAATCGCGGGCCTCGTATGCTGGCTCGCAAGCGAGGAATGCAGCTTCTCGACCGGCGCGGTGTTCGACCTGTCGGGTGGCCGGGCGACCTATTGACGCGCACCCAGCGGTGCCGAGCGGCACGTCGGCGCCTGCGCGTGGCGACGGTTCACCAAGCCAGGGTACCTGGGACCGGATCGTCGTCGTCGGCACGAGCGGCAGCGGCAAGTCGACGCTGGCGCAGAAGCTCGCCGTCGAGCTGGGGCATGCCTGCATCGATCTCGACGACCTGCATTGGGGGCCCGCGTGGACGCCGAAGCCGGAGGCACGGTTCCATGAGCTCGTCGCCACCGCAGCCGCGGCATCACGCTGGGTGATCGCGGGCAACTACGGCAAGGTGCGCGACCTCGTCTGGCCGCGCGCCACGTGCATCGTCTGGCTCAACTATTCGTTCGCCACCGTCATGACGCGCTCGGTCCGGCGCTCGATCCGGCGCATCTGGCGTCAGGAGGCCCTTTTCGCGGGCAACCGGGAGACGTTCCAGCGGACGTTCCTGTCACGGGATTCGATCCTGCTGTGGGTGATCTCCACGTTCGCGCGGCGCCGTCGGGAGATGGCGGCATTGCGGGCCGGCGGCCGGTACGGCCACCTCGTGTGGATCGAATGCCGGGCGCCGCGCGACGCAGACGCGGTTCTCGCCCGGTGCCGCAGCGGCGGTCCTGCTAGCGCACCTTGAGCAGGATCTTGCCGATGTGTTGCGACGACTCCATGCGCAGGTGGGCGGCGACGACGTCCGCCAGCGGATAGGTCGCGTCGATCGTCACGGCGAGCTTGCCCGCAGCGAACAGCGGCCACACCTTCGCGCGCAGCTCGGCGGCAATCTCGACCTTGCGCGACGACGGGCTGCGCCGCATCGTCGAGCCCGTGATCGTCAACCGCTTGGCCATGATGTTGACCCAGTCCACCTCGACCTTGCTGCCTTTCTGGAACGCGATCAGCGACATGCGGCCGTCGGTCGCCAGCGCGCGCAGGTTGCGCTCGATGTAGTCGCCACCGACCATGTCCAGGATCACGTCGACGCCGCGCTTGCCGGTGACGCGCGCGATCTCGGCGACGAAATCCTGCTCGCGATAGTTGATCGCGTAGTCCGCGCCGGCCTCGAGGCAGAACGCGCACTTGTCGGTGCTGCCCGCCGTCGTGAATACCGTGGCACCCACGGCCTTTGCGAGCTGGATGGCCGCGAGGCCAATGCCGCTCGTGCCCCCATGGACGAGAAACGATTCGCCGCCTTTGAGGCCGGAGCGGTCGAATACGTTGTTCCAGACGGTGAAGTAATTTTCCGGGATGCCGCCTGCGGCCTCGAGCGTCACCCCCGGCGGCAGCGGCAGGCACCAGCCTGCCGGCACCGCGACGTATTCGGCGTAGCCGCCACCCGGCACCAGCGCGCACACGACGTCGCCTACCGTTGGCGAGAGGACGCCAGGCGCGACGGCGGCGACCGTGCCGGACACTTCCAGGCCCAGGATGGGAGAAGCATCGGACGGCGGCGGGTAGTGGCCCGCGCGTTGTGCGATGTCGGGGCGATTGACGCCCGCATAGTCGACGGCCACGAGGACTTCGCCGGGTTTGAGTGTGGGCAACGGACCGGAGGCGAGCGCCATCTGGTCGGCGGCACCGGGAGAACGCACGGCGACGTATTGCATCGTGCCGGGAAGGCTCATGACAAAGGCTCCGAAGCGGAAGAGTGGCGCATGTCGATGATGGCGGTCGCAAGCGCAGCGACCGCAATCGTACACGTGGCGACGGCGAACGCGACCTGCGCGGGATGGTCCTCGACGATGCGGCCGGCCACGGCCGCGCTGAGGCCGAAGCCGCAGACGATGCTCGTCGCGGACCACGTGAACGCTTCCGTCGCATAGCGCGCCGGCGCCAGCTCGCTGACGATCAGCATCACCGTCGTCAGCGCGGGTGCGGTCACGAGCCCCGCGCCCGCCGACCACACGACCCACGCCCACGGTGCGTCGGTGACGACGTGCAACGCGAGCGGCACGGTCATCGCGAACAGGAGTCGCGGCAGCATCCGCGCGGGCGGCGTCGCAAGGTGCAGGCCGCCATAGAGCAGGCCGCCGGCGGCGCTGCCGACGGAGCTGACGGCGATGAGGATGGGCCCGAGCGTCTGCCACGTATGCGCGGTGCCGAACGCCGAATATCCCACCTCCAGGTAGCCGAACGTCATCGTGATCACGAACGTCAGCACGAAGATCGCGAGAAGCCGGGGCTCGGTGAGCGGGCCGAGCAGGTCGCGCTTCGCGTCAGGCTCGAGGTGCCAGTAGCGCAGCGCGCGCGACGCGAGGAACGCGGGCGCCGCGAACAGCGTGAACAGCATCGTCGCGCCGAACGCCGCACGCGGCGACGCGACGGTCAGCAGCAGCGCCGTGCACAACGGGCCCAGCGTGAACACCGCCTCGACGATCACGGCGTCGAGCGAGAACGCCATCCGGCGGTCGGTATCGTCGGTGAAGCGCTGGCGCAGCATCGTGCGCATCAGCGGCGTGATCGGCGGCGAGAACGCGCCTGCGAGCAGCGCCGCGCCGTAGAGTCCCGCTTCCGTCAGGTGGAACGCCCGCGCGAAGAAGATGATCGCGAGTGCCAGCGGCCCGGCGACGGCCGTCAGCAGCAACGGGACGTGCGGACCGACGCGATCGATCCAGCGGCCGAGGAACGGCGCGGCCGCGGCGCTGGCGCCGAGATAGCAGCCGACTGCCGTGCCCGCGACGGCGAACGAGCCCGTCAGCGCGCGGACGTGCAGCAGCAGCGCGAGCGTCGCGGTGCCGAGCGGCATCCGCGCGACGAACGAGAACAGCAGGATCCGCGTGACGTCAGGCAGCCGCAGGAACGCGCGGTAGCGCGCGACGAGCGAGCCGATCAATACGTCACCCGCACGGCCGCGGGCGTGAGCCAGGCGTTGAGGCGTTCGAGCAGCGCGTCGTCGGGTGTCACGCGCCATGCCGGCGGCAGGTCGAGCCAGCCGCCGACGCCGCTGCCCTGATAGCGCACGCTGATCGCGACCGCGCCTTCGGCGTCCGCGTTGCGATGCGGTTCCAGGATCTCGAACAGTCGGTCCGTCGACGCGTTGCCGTTGCACTGGAGCTCGAGCTTGCGCGCATGCTTGCGGCGCAGTGACGCGAGGTCGTGGATGGCCTCCGCGAGGATGCGCAGGCCTTGGGCTTCACCCTCGTCGCTGACGCGCTGCATCACCTTGACCTCGACGATCACCAGCGCGTCCTCGCGCAGCAGCGCGCGCGCCGCGTCGAACACCTCGTTGAACACGACGATCTCGGCGTTGGCCTTGCCGTCGTCGATCGTCACGAACGCCATCTTGCCGCGGCGGCCGACCTGCGTCCGCAGGCCGGTGACGATGCCGGCGACCAGGTAGCGTTCCTGCCGCGGCTCGATCGCCGCCAGCGGCGTGCGCACGATGCCCGCGAGCTCGGACGCGTACTGCGTGTACGGATGGCCCGACAGGTAGAAGCCCAGCGCGCTCTTCTCGTGGGCGAGTCGCTCCGCTTCCGTCCACTCGGGGACGTTCATGTGCGCGAGCGGCGCGGGCGCGGCCGCGTCGCCGAACAGCGAGTCCTGGCCTTGCCTCGCGTGCGCGCGCTCGGCGTCGGCGAGCAGCGGGCCCACGGCGGCCATCAGCTGCGCGCGGCGAGGCTCGATCGCGTCGAACGCGCCGCCTTTGATCAATGCCTCGATGGCGCGGCGGTTGACGACGCGCTTGTCGATGCGGCGGCAGAAGTCGCCGAAGTCGCGGAACGGGCCGCCGGTATTGCGCGCGGCGATGATCGCCTCGACCGCGTGCTCGCCGGTGCCCTTGATGCCGCCCAAGCCGTAGCGGATGCGCTTGCCGTCGACCGGCTCGAAGCGGTACGCCGACGCGTTGACGTCCGGCGGCAGCACGGCGAGGTCCTGGTCCAGCGTGTCCGCGTACAGCGCGCGCACCTTGTCCGTGTCGTCCATGACCAGCGACAGGTTGGCGGCCATGAACGACGCGGGGTGGTGCGCCTTGAAGTACGCGGTCTGGTAGGCGACCAGCGCGTACGCCGCCGCATGCGACTTGTTGAAGCCGTAGCCGGCGAACTTCTCCATCAGGTCGAAGAGCTGCGTCGCGCGGGACTTCACGACGTCGTTCTTCTGCGCGCCCTCGACGAAGATGTCGCGGTGCTTGGCCATCTCCTCGGGCTTCTTCTTGCCCATCGCGCGGCGCAGGAGGTCGGCGCCGCCCAGCGTGTAGCCGCCGATCACCTGCGCGATCTGCATCACCTGTTCCTGGTACACCATCACGCCGTACGTCGGGCCGAGGATGGCCTGCAGCCGCGGGTCGAGGTACTCGACGCGCTTGCGGCCCAACCGGCTGTCGACGTAGTCCGGGATCAGGTCCATCGGTCCCGGCCGGTACAGCGCGACGAGCGCGATGATGTCCTCGAAGCGCGTCGGCGCCGCGCGCAGCAGCAGGTCCCGCATGCCGCGCGATTCGAACTGGAACACGGCGCTCGTGTTGGCGGAGCGGAAGATGTCGTACGCGGCCTTGTCGTCGAGCGGCAGGCTCTCGAGCGCGAGTCCGTTGCCCGGGTCCAGCTTGCGGATGTAGCGCAGCGTCCAGTCGAGGATCGTGAGCGTCGTCAAGCCCAGGAAGTCGAACTTGACGAGCCCCACGGCCTCGACGTCGTCCTTGTCGAATTGCGACACCAGCGCATCGGCGCCTTCCTGCACGTACAGCGGGCAGAAATCGGTGAGCTTGCCGGGCGCGATCAGCACGCCGCCCGCGTGCATGCCCACGTTGCGCGGCAGGCCTTCCAGTTCCTCGGCGAGCGAGATCAGCTCGCGCACCTCGTCCTCGTCGCGCTCGCGCTGCTCGAGCAGCGGCTCCTGCTCGCGCGCGTAGATCGTGTTGGCCTCGCGCTGCGCGGCGTTGGCCGGCGGCTTGTGCAGCGTGACCACCTTGCCGGGCTGGAACGGGATCAGCTTGGCGATGCCGTCGCAGAACGAGTAGGGCAGGTCGAGCACGCGCCCGACGTCGCGCACCGCCGCCTTGGCGGCGAGCGTGCCGAACGTCGCGATCTGCGACACGCTGTCGCTGCCGTACTTCTGCTTGACGTAGTCGATGACGCGCTCGCGCCGGTCCTGGCAGAAGTCGATGTCGAAGTCGGGCATCGACACGCGCTCGGGATTGAGGAAGCGCTCGAACAGCAGCTGGTAGCGCAGCGGGTCGAGGTCCGTGATGCCGAGGCTGTACGCAACCAGCGATCCCGCGCCAGAACCGCGGCCCGGGCCTACCGGCACGTCGTTGGACTTGGCCCAGTTGATGAAGTCGGCGACGATCAGGAAGTAGCCGGCGAAGCCCATCTGCGCGATCGTGCTGATCTCGAACGCGAGGCGTTCCTCGTATTCGGCACGCTTGGCGTCGCGCGTGGCCGCGTCCGGATACAGGTGCTCGAGCCGGCGCGCGAGGCCCGCGTGCGCCTCCGCGCCCAGGTGTTCGTCGAGCGTCACGCCGACCGGCGTGGGGAAATTGGGCAGGTGCGGCTTGCCGAGCGGGATCTCGACGTTGCACCGCTGTGCAATGGCGACGCTGTTGGCGAGCGCCTCGGGCAGGTCGGCGAAGCGCTCGGCCATCGCGGCCTGCGTCAGGAAGTACTGGTCGGCCGTGAAGCGGCGCGGGCGGCGCGGATTGGCGAGCGTCTGTCCTTCGGCGATGCACACGCGCGCCTCGTGCGCCCGGAAGTCGGCGGCGTTGAGGAACTGCACCGGATGCGTGGCGACGACCGGCAGCGCGGCGCGGCCAGCGAGCGCGACGGTGGCGGCGACGAGGTCGTCGTCGTCCGCGTGGCCGGCGCGCTGCACTTCGAGGTAATAGCGCCGCGGAAAACGCGTGCTCCACGCCTGCGCCGCGGCCAGTGCGCCGTCGGCATTGCCTTGCGCGAGCGCGTGGCCCACGTCGCCGGCGCGCGCGCCGGACAATGCGATCAGGCCGTCGGTGCCTTCGTCGAACCACGCCGGATCGATTTCCGCGCGGCCGCGATGCTGGTTGCGCCGGTAGGCGCGCGTGAGCCAGTCGCAGAGCTTGAGGTAGCCGCCGTGCGACATCGCGAGCAGGATCAGGCGCCACGGCTCGGCGCGCTCGGCGGCGTGCGTGACGTGCACGTCGCAGCCGATGATCGGCTTGACGCCCCTGGCGCGTGCGGCCTGGTAGAACTTGACGAGCCCGAACAGGTTGGCGCGATCCGTGAGCGCCAGCGCGGGCATCGCGTCGTCGGCCGCGGCCGCGACCGCGTCGGCGACGCGGATCGTGCCGTCGGCGATCGAGTACTCGCTGTGCAGGCGCAGGTGGACGAATGAGGGCGTAGGCATGGTCACGGGCAAGCCCTTATAATTTTACGCCGCCACCTCGCGAACGGTGGCCAACTTCTTCGCATCGACGTCATGCTCATGTCCACCGTTCATCGTGTCGCGCTCGCGGCGCTCGTCGCTACCGTGCTCGCAGCGTGCACGCCGGCCTACATGAAGCCCGAGCAGCCCGGGCCGCTGCCGCCGAACACGGAACCGCCGCCGCCGCCGATCAACCTGTCGGGCTTCCCGTTGCCGTATCGCCAGGGCTATGCCGACGGTTGCGCGAGCGTCGACGGGCCCGAGCGCAAGGATGCGGCGCGCTTCGCGAGCGACGGCAACTACCGGACCGGCTGGACCGATGGCGTGAGCCTGTGCCGGAAAAAGTAGCGCACTCCTGCCGCGCCGACGTCCGCGGCCTCGACACGCACTGGCTCGAATGGGGGCGCGTCGGCGCGCCCACCGTCGTGCTGCTGCACGGCTGGATGGACGTGGCCGGGTCGTTCCGCTTCTTCGTCGACGCATGCCAGGGCGACTGGCATTTCATCGCGCCCGACTGGCAGGGCTTCGGCGGCACGGCGTGGCGGCGCGACGGCTACTGGTTCTACGACTATCTCGCGGATCTCGATGCCTTGCTGCGCGAGGTGAGCCCGGACACGCCGGTCCACCTTGTCGGCCACAGCCTGGGCGGCAACGTCGCGATGCTGTACGCCGCGGTGCGCGGGTCGCGCGTGCGCTCGGTGGTGTCGCTCGATGCGTTCGGCTTGCCCGATGAGCCGGCGTCGTTGGCACCGCGCAAGCTGGCGAAATGGCTCGACGCGCTGGCGGACCCGCCCATGCTCGCGTCGTATGCGGACCTTGCCGCCGTCGCCGACCGCCTGCAACGCAACAACCCGCGCCTGTCGCGCGAGCGCGCCACCCTCCTCGCCGGCGAATGGGCGGAAGTGCGCGCCGACGGCCGGGCCTACCTGCGCGCGGATCCGCGCCACAAGCTGCCGTTTCCCACCGTGTACCGGATGGAAGAGGTCTATGCGCTGTGGGCGGAGATCGCGGCGCCCGTGCTGTGGGTGACGGCCGCCGAGTCGCCGATCATCCAGTGGGTGGCGCCCGATGGCGACGGCGCCACGGAAGTGCGGCGACGCATCGCACGCGTACCGCATGCGGAACTGGCGACAGTGGCCGATGCCGGCCACATGCTGCACCACGACCAGCCGGAAGCCGTGGCCCGGCTGGTCGAGGACTTCCTTGCGCGTCAGTCGTCTGCCGGCTCCAGCTGAGACTGCAGGTAGTTCTGGATGCCGATGTCGTCGATGACCTTGAGCTGCGTCTCGAGGAAGTCGATGTGCTCTTCCTCGGATTCGAGGATGTCCTCGAACAGCTCGCGCGACACGTAGTCGCGGACCTTCTCGCAATGCGCGATGGCGTCCTTCAGCGGCGTGTGCGCGGCATGCTCGAGCGCGAGGTCGCATTCGAGCGCCTCCTTCACGTGCTGGCCGATGCGCAGCTTGTGCAGGTCCTGCAGGTTGGGCAAGCCTTCGAGGAACAGGATGCGCCTGATCAGCGCATCGGCGTGCTTCATCTCGTCGATCGACTCGTCCTTCTCCTTGTCCTCGAGCCGCTCGTAGCCCCAGTTGCCGAACATCCGCGCGTGGAGGAAATACTGGTTGATCGCGGTGAGCTCGTTGATGAGCACCGCGTTCAGGTGCCTGATGACTTCCTTGTCGCCCTGCATGGCCGTCCCCTTCGTCGTGCACGCGAGGCGCGCACATCGCGCCTGCCGCTCGCCGCCGATGGTAAGTCAAGGGTGGGGTCCGCTGCAAAAAGCGGAACGATTCGCAGTCCGGCGCGGCGCATCGCGCGGACGGCCGCGTGCAACGTGACGGTGGGTGCTGGCCTGGTGTCGCGCGCACCGGCGCGACGGCAACAACGACGCGCGTCAGTCGTCGCCGGCCGCGGCGCAGGCTTGCGTCGCGAGATGCTCGTCGAGCACGCAGCGCGCGCAATCGGCGCAGCGCCGGCAGCACGTGGCGACCCCAAGCGACGACGAGAGATCGTCGAGCGAGCGCGCGCCGAGATCGGCCGCCTTGCGGATCTCGTGGTCGGTGATCGCGTTGCAGATGCAGACGTACATGATCGGCGGATGAGGCCATGAAGCGTGTCAGGGCATAATCGTAGCGCGAAAACGTCTCAAACGCAAATCATTCCTATTTACAGACTTAGGTGCGGCTGCTAACGTGGCGTCACGTCGCCGCCCGGCGCGCCGATCGGGCACAGGCAGGCCGGGCGCAAGTCGATACATTTCAAGAAAAGCAAGATGAATCAGACACTTGTAATTGGTGCTGCGGTGGCGTCCCTGGTGGTTGCCGGGGCTGCCCACGGCCTGGAGTACCCGATCGGGAAGCCGCAACTGAAGAACGGCATGGAAATCGCGGCCGTCTACCTGCAGCCGATTGAAATGGAGCCGGCCGGGATGATGCGCGACGCCAAGGCGTCGGACATCCATCTGGAAGCCGACATCCACGCGACGGACAAGAACAGCAACGGCTTCGCCGACGGCGTCTGGATGCCTTACCTCGACGTCACGTACGAATTGACGAAGGACGGCAGCAAGGACGTCATCAAGGGCCCAATGATGGCGATGGTCGCCAACGACGGCCCGCACTACGGCGACAACGTGAAGCTCGCCGGGCCCGGCCGCTACAAGCTGAGGCTGACCGTCGCGCCGCCGGGCGGACCGCACGCGATGTTCGGGCGCCACGTCGACAAGGAGACCGGCGTCGGACCCTGGTTCGCGCCGTTCACGCTCGAATACGACTTCACGTACGCGGGCACGGGCAAGAAGGGTGGTTACTGACCGCCGCGCCGCAACGGCGGCGCCTTCCGCCGGCGGACGCGTGCACGCGGCATGGCCGTGGCGGATGCGCGGCTTCATCGCGGTCGCCGCGCTGGCCGCGGGTACGGCGCTGGCCGCCGACGAGCCTTTCGTCGTCAAGATCGTCGCGCGCGACGGCCTCTACACGCCGCCCAACCTCGAGGTGCCGGCCGGCGTGCGGATCAAGGTGATGATCAGCAACGAAGGCAAGGAGCCGATGGAGTTCGAGAGCCTGCCGCTCAAGATCGAGAAGGTGCTCGCACCCGGTGCCTCCTCGTCGGTGGTCATCAACAAGCTGAAACCCGGCCAGTATCCGTTCTGGGACGAGTTCCATCCGGACACGTCGAAGGGCTTCATCATCGCCAAGTAGGCGACGGGATCCGTCATGGGCAACGCCCTGTTCATCGTCTGGCGCGAATCAGCCGAAGCGATGCTGGTCATCGGCATCGTCTACGCGTGGCTCAAGCGGCAGCCGGACGCCGCCGTCGGCCGCCGCTACCTCTGGGCCGGCATCGCGGCCGGCGTCGCGCTGGCACTGGTGCTGGCGGCGGCCATGCTGGGCATCGCGCATTTCCTCTCCGGCGACGCGCTCGACGTCTTCCAGACGGCGATGATGTTCATCGCCGCCGTGCTGATCGTGCAGATGGTGTTCTGGATGCGCAAGCACGGGCGCACGCTGAAGCGCGACCTTGAGGCGCGGATGCGCCGCAACGCGGATGCCGCCAACTGGTGGGGACTTGCGATCGTCGTCGCGCTGGCCATCGGACGTGAAACGGCCGAGACCGTCGTGTTCCTGTACGGCGTCGGCATGGCCCAGATGACGGTGCCCGTGTTCCTCGCCGTGCTGGTGCTGGGCGTCGCGCTCGCGTGGCTCACGTTCTGGCTGCTGCAGCAAGGCTCGCGCTGGCTGTCGTGGCGCACGTTCTTCCGCCTGTCCGAGATCCTGCTGCTGCTGCTCGCCGGCGGCCTGATGGTCAGCGGACTCGAGAAGCTGATCGGCATGGACGTGCTGCCGCCGCTCGTCGACCAAATGTGGAACACGACGGCGCTGCTCGATGACACGACGCGCTTCGGCGGGTTCGTCGCGTCGATGACGGGCTATCGCTCGCAGCCGGCGCTCCTGCCCACGCTGTGCCTTGCCGTCTACTGGGTCGTGATGCTCGTGCTGATGCGCGCGCCGCGGGAAGCGGCCGGCGCGAAGGCGGCGTGAACGGCATCGCCGCCACGGCAGGGCCGCCCCCGGTGGCGCGGTGGCGCACCTGGCTCGCGCGCTACGGCGACTGGCTCGCGCAGCACCAGCGCGCCGTCCGCGCCGTCCAGTGGGTGGTGGTCGTCGTCTACGCGGCGCTGCTGATCGTGCCGGCCGTCATGCCGCTGCCCGGCAACGATGCCCGCGCGCTGGACAACCTGACGATCTTCGCGCAATGGGCGTTCTGGGGCTTCTGGTGGCCGTTCGTGATCCTGTCGATGTTCGTCATGGGGCGCACGTGGTGCGGGGTGTTCTGTCCCGAAGGCACGTTGACCGAGGTCGCGTCGAAGTTCGGCCTGCATCGCGGCGTGCCGCGCTGGATCCGCTGGGGCGGCTGGCCGTTCGTCGCGTTCGCGATGACGACGGTGTTCGGCCAGCTCGTCAGCGTCTACCAGTATCCGAAGGCGGTGGCGCTGGTGCTCGGCGGCTCGACGCTCGCGGCCATCGTTGTCGGCTACGTCTACGGGCGCGAGAAGCGCGTCTGGTGCCGCTACCTGTGTCCCGTCAACGGCGTGTTCAACGTGCTCTCCCGCGTCGCGCCCGTCGCGTTCCGCGTCGACCGCGCGGCGTGGCAGCACAACGCCGGGCACATCGCGATCCACCCGGTGAACTGCGCGCCGCTGGTGCGGATCAAGCGGATGACGGGGCCATCCGAATGCCACATGTGCGGCCGTTGCAGCGGCCACCTGGGCGCCGTCGAACTCGCCGCGCGGCCGCCCAATCGCGAAGTGGCCACGCTGCCGTTCGCGCAGGCGTCGACGTGGGACGCCGCGCTGATCGTGTTCGGGCTGATCGGGCTCGCGCTCGGGGCGTTCCAGTGGAACGCCAGTCCCTGGTTCATCACGCTGAAGCTCGCCGCCGCGAATTTCGTGCTCGACCACCATGGGGACTGGCTGCTGGCCGACAACGCGCCGTGGTGGCTGCTCACGCACTATCCCGAAGCCAACGACGTGTTCACGTGGCTCGACGGGACGCTGATCGTCGGCTACATCGTCGGCACCGCGCTCGTCGTCGGCGGCGCGGTGAGCGTCGCGCTGCTCGCGGCGGCGCGCGCCTACCCACGCGACCGCGTTGCCCAGGCGCTGCGTCTCGCCTACGCACTGATCCCGCTGGCGGGTCTGGGCGTGTTCCTGGGCCTGTCCAGCCTCACGGTCACGCTGGCCAAGGCCGAGGGCCTCTTCACCGGCTTCGTACCCGCGGCGCGGGCGGCGGTGCTCGCGCTCGGCGCGCTGTGGAGCCTGCGGCTCGCGTGGCTGCAGCTTGCCGACGTGCGCGGGCCGGGCGCACGCGTCACCGGGCTGGCGGCGTTCGCCGTGGCGGTGGCGATTGTCGTCGGTGCCTGGTCGCTCCTGTTCTTCCGCTGGGGCTGATGCCGGACGCGTGACCGCCGCGGCGCGCGCGGGTCCGCCGTGACGCGCCTGTAGAATGCGCGCTCGCTGCCGGATCGACCGTGCGCGAGATTCCCGATGGCCGAACCGGACGTGTCCAAGCTCAAGATCGACCGCAGTCTCGCGCCCGTGCGCCGCGGGCGGCGCGGGCGCTGGATCGCGCTCGCCATCGCCGTGCTGCTGCTCGCCGCAGGCGCCGCGTACCTCGCGTTGCGGCCGCGCGTGTTCGACGTGCAGACGGCCGCGATCGTCACCGCGTTCCCGTCGCAGCAATTCGTCGTGCTGAACGCGACCGGCTACGTCGTCGCGCAGCGCAAGGCGGCCATCGCGTCCAAGGCGACGGGCCGGCTCGAATGGCTGGGCGTCACCGAAGGCTCGCACGTGAAGGAAGGCGAGGTGATCGCGCGGCTCGATGCGCGTGACGTGCGCGCCCAGGCGCAGTCGGCGGCCGCGAGCGTGCGCGCCGCGGCGGCGTCGGTCGAGCAGGCCGAAGTCGAGGTCAAGAACGCCAACGTCGAGCTGAAGCGCAACCAGGACCTCGTCGACCGCGGCTTTATCTCGCGTTCCGCGCTGGACACGGCGCAGGCACGCGCCGATCGCGCGACGGCGGGCGTGGCCAACGCGCGCGCGGCGCTCGCGGCGGCGCAGGCCAACGCGCGCAATGCGGAGATCAGCGTCGACTACGCGGAGATCCGCGCGCCGTTCGACGGCGTGATCCTGTCCAAGAGCGCGAACGTCGGCGACATGGTCACGCCGTTCTCGAGCGCCACCGACTCGAAGGGCGCCGTCGTCACGATGGCCGACATGAGCACGCTCGAGGTCGAGGCCGACGTGTCGGAAGCGAGCCTATCCAAGATCCATCCGGGCCAACCCGCCGAGATCCTGCTCGACGCGTTGCCCGACGCGCGCTTCCGCGGTCGCGTGAGCCGCATGGTGCCGACGGTGGACCGTTCGAAGGCGACGGTGACGACCAAGGTGAAGTTCGACGCGATCGACCCGCGCATCCTGCCCGAGATGAGCGCCAAGGTCGCGTTCCTGTCGCAGGAGATCACGGCCGACGACCAGAAGCCGCTGCTGGCCGTGGCCGCCGACGCGATCGTCGAGCGCGATGGCAGGAGCGTCGTGTTCATCGTCGCCGACGAGCACGCGAAGGTGGTGCCGGTCACGCGCGGTGCCAAGGTGGGCGACCTGGTGGCGATCACGGGTGAATTGAAGTCCGGCGAGCGTGCCGTGAGCAAGCCCGCGCCTGACCTCGCGGCCGGCGCGGCTGTGCGCGTCGCGACCAAGTAGCGTCGCGCGAGCGCATGACGGCGCACGACGACGACCGGGACGGTGCGGGCATTCCGCTCGTCTCCATCCGCGGCCTCAACAAGGAATACGTCCGCGGCGACCAGGTGATTCCCGTGCTCGTCAACATCGACCTCGACGTGGCCGCGGGCGACTACATCGCGCTGATGGGCCCGTCGGGATCCGGCAAGTCCACGCTCCTCAACCTGATCGCGGGCATCGACAAGCCCACCGGTGGCGAGATCCGCGTGGCGGGCGTGGACATCGCCCAGCTGTCCGACAGCGAGCTCGCCGCGTGGCGCGCCGCCAACGTCGGCTTCATCTTCCAGTTCTACAACCTGATGCCGGTGCTGACGGCGTTCCAGAACGTCGAGCTGCCGCTGCAGCTCACGACACTGTCGCGCCGCGACCGGCACGAGCGGGTGGCCACGGCGCTGGCGCTGGTCGGCTTGTCCGACCGCAGCGACCACTTTCCCAACGAGCTGTCCGGCGGCCAGCAGCAGCGCGTCGCGATCGCGCGTGCGCTGATCACGGACCCGACGCTGATCGTCGCCGACGAGCCGACCGGCGACCTCGACCGCGTCACGGGCGAGGAAATCCTGGGCCTGCTCGACCGCCTGAACCGCGAGCTCGGCAAGACGATCGTCATGGTCACCCACGACCCGAAGGCCGCCGGCAAGGCGCACCGGATGGTGCACCTGGAGAAGGGCGTGCTCGTCGACGCCTGAGCCATGTTCGCGCTGCTCGTCCTCAAGAACGCGTTCCGGCACAAGCTGCGGACGCTGCTGACGATTCTCGGCATCGTCGTCGCGATCACCGCGTTTGGCCTGCTGCGCACGATCGTCGAGGCGTGGTACGCGGGCGTCGACGCGACGTCGTCGACGCGGCTCGTCACGCGCAACGCCGTGTCGCTGGTGTTCCCGCTGCCGCTCACGTACGCGCAACGGATGCGCCGCGTGGACGGCGTCGGCGCCGTCAGCTGGGCCAACTGGTTCGGCGGCGTCTACATCACCGAGCGCAACTTCTTCCCGCAGTTCGCCATCGACACCGGCTATCTCGACATGTACCCGGAGTTCGTGCTGAAGCCGGACGAGCGGCGCGCGTGGGAACTGGATCGCAGTGGCGCGATCGCCGGGCGCAAGCTCGCGGACCGCTATGGCTGGAAGGTCGGCGACCAGATCCCGATCCGCGGCACGATCTTCTCGGGCACGTGGACGTTCAACCTGCGCGCCATCTACGACGGCGTCGACGCCAAGACCGACGAGACGCAGTTCTTCTTCCACTGGGACCTGCTGAACGAGACGATCAAGCAGCGGTTTCCCGGGAGAGGCAACCAGGTGGGCTTCTACCTGGTGGAGATCCGCGATCCGTCGCGCGCCGCCGAGATCTCGCAGGCGATCGACGCCACGTTCAGGAATTCGCTCGCCGAGACGCTCACCGAGACCGAGAAGGCGTTCCAGCTGGGCTTCGTGTCGATGACGGAAGCGATCCTGCTCGCGATCCAGGCGGTCTCGTACGTCGTCATCGTCATCATCATGGCGGTGATGGCCAACACGATGGCGATGACGGCGCGCGAGCGTTACTCCGAGTACGCGACGCTGAAGGCGCTGGGCTTCTCGCAGGCCTATGTCGCGGCGCTGGTCGTCGCCGAATCGGTGGCGATCGCGCTGACGGGCGCCACGCTGGCCGTGGCCGCGACGTTCCCGCTCGCGCGCGTGTTCGGCGCGGCGATGGGCACGCTGTTCCCGGTGTTCAATGTGTCGACACAGACGGTCGCGATGCAGTGGCTCGCGGCGCTGGTCGTGGGCCTCGTTGCCGCGCTGGTGCCCGCGTGGCGGGCGTCGCGGATCCGCATCGTCGACGGGCTGCGGGCGGTCGCATGAAGCTGCGGCCATGAAACTTCCCGTCGGCTACATCGTCCGCAACCTCGCCGCGCGCAAGCTGACGACGATCCTCACGGCCGGCGGCATGGCGCTGGTCGTCTACGTCTATGCGACGGTGCTGATGCTGTCGGCCGGGCTCGAGAAGACGCTGGTGGCCACTGGCCAGGACGACAACGTCGTCGTCATCCGCCGCGGGTCGCAGACCGAGGTGCAGAGCAGCGTCGACCGCGCGTCGGCGGCGATCGTCGAGAGCCTGCCGGACATCGCCACCGGCGAGGACGGCGAGCGGCTCGCGTCGCGCGAGCCCGTCGTGCTGATCAGCCTGCCGAAGCGGGGCAGCACGAAGCCGTCCAACATCGTGATCCGCGGGGTCACGCAGCACGGCCTCACGCTGCGGCCGCAGGTGCATATCGTCGAGGGGCGCATGTTCCGCCCGGGCACGTCCGAGATCATCGCGGGCCGCTCGATCGCCAGCGGTTTCACCGGCGCGGGGCTGGGCGAGACGCTGCGCTTCGGCCAGCGCGACTGGACGGTCGTCGGTGTGTTCGACGCCGGCCGCACCGGCTTCGACTCCGAGATCTGGGGCGACGCCGAGCAGATGATGCAGGCCTTCCGTCGCCTCAACTATTCAGCGCTGATCTTCAGGCTCGCCGACGCGCAGCGCTTCGACGCGGTGAAGAAGGCCATCGAGGACGACCCGCGGCTGAACCTCGAGGCCAAGCGCGAGACGCGCTTCTATGCCGACCAGTCCGAGGGTCTCTCCAAGTTCATCAGCTACCTCGGCGTGTCGATCTCGGTGATCTTCTCGATCGGCGCGATCATCGGCGCGATGATCACGATGTACGCGAGCGTCGCGTCGCGCACCGCCGAGATCGGCACGCTGCGCGCACTCGGGTTCTCGCGCGCGGCGATCCTGGTCGCGTTCCTGGCCGAGTCGCTGCTGCTGGGGCTCACCGGCGGCGTGATCGGCCTCGTCGCCGCGTCGGCGATGCAGGCGTTCACGATCTCGACGATGAACTTCCAGACGTTCGCCGAGATCGCGTTCTCGTTCACGCTGACGCCGCGCATCGTCGTCGAGTCGCTGCTGTTCGCCGTGACGATGGGCTTCGTCGGCGGCTTCCTGCCCGCGTTCCGCGCCGCCCGGATGAAGATCGTCGACGCGTTGCGCGCCGCATGAACGTCTCCGCGCTGCTGTTCACCGCCTGCACGCTGATCTGGGGCTCGACGTGGGTGGTCATCACGTGGCAGCTCGGCGTCGTGCCGCCCGAGGTGTCGGTCGTGTGGCGCTTCGGCGCCGCCGGCCTGATCCTGATGGCGTGGTGCGTGCTCCGCCGGGAGCGGCTGCGCTTCGACGCAGCGACGCACGGCATCCTGTTCACGCAGGGCGCGCTGATGTTCAGCGCCAACTACCTGTGCGTGTACTGGGCCGAGCAGCGCGTCGTCTCCGGCCTCGTCGCCGTCGCGTTCGCGACGCTGACGTTCATGCTCATCGTATTGCAGCGCGTGATGTTCGGCCGGCCGATCACGCGACGGATGCTCGCCGGCACCGTGTTGGGCGTCGTCGGTGTCGCGCTGCTGTTCCTGCCCGAGTTGCTGGCCGTGCAAGGGAGCCGCACGACGGCGCTGGGCATCGCGTTCGCGTTGGTGGGTACGCTGTTCGCGGCGCTGGGGCAGCTCGCCGCGCGGCGTGCACAGCGCCAGCAGGTGACGGCCGTCGCGTCCAGCACATGGGCGATGCTGTACGGCAGCCTCGTGTCCGCGCTGGTCGCGTGGGTGCTCGGCGTGCACTGGACGTTCGATCCGTCGCCGCGCTATGTGCTGTCGCTCGCCTACCTGGTGCTGGCCGGCACGATCGCCGCGTTCCTGTGCTACCTCGAGCTGATGCGCCGGATCGGCGTCACGCGGTCGTCGTACACGGGCGTCGCGATTCCCGTGATCGCGCTGCTGCTGTCGGCATTGTTCGAGGACTACCACTTCGGCTGGCACAGCGTCGCCGGTGCCGCGCTCGCCGCGGCCGGCAACTTGCTGGTGTTGCGCGCGCCGGCGAAGGCCTGAGCGCGCGGTCAGGACAGCGGTATCCGCTCGGCCTGCTGCCGGCGCCACGCCGCGGGCGGCACGCCGTACTCGCGCCGGAACGCGCGGCTGAACGCCGTGTCGGTCTGGTAACCGACGTCCTCGGCGATGCGCGCGAGCGGCGCGTTGCCCTGCGCGAGGAGGCTCGCGGCCATCGTCATCCGCCATTGCGTCAGGTATTGCATCGGCGCGGCGCCAACCAGCTGCTGGAAGCGCTCGGCCAGCACGGAGCGCGACGTG
Organism: Pseudomonadota bacterium; assembly: GCA_018241745.1. Lineage (GTDB taxonomy): Bacteria > Pseudomonadota > Gammaproteobacteria > Burkholderiales > Casimicrobiaceae > VBCG01. Next base: position 59,101 of record JAFEDG010000147.1, on the reverse strand, counting down.
CCGGCGGCACGCGCGAGTTCCTCGAGCGTCCACGGGTGCGCGGGCTTGGCGTGCAGCGCGTTGAGCGCGTTGCCGACGATGCGGTCGCCTAGCCCGGCGAGCCAGCCGGTGCGGCCATCGCTCTGCTCGCTGATGTACAGGCGCAGCACCTCGATGAACAGCACCTCGGCGAGCTTGGCGAGCACGCCTGCGCCGCCGGGCCGCGGCGACCGCGCCTCGGCGAGCGCATACCGGACCGACGTCTCGAGCCATGCGCCCGCGTTGCTGCCGCGCAGGTGGACCTTGAGCACCGGGCCGAGGCCCGCGAGCAGCATCTGCGCAAAGCGCGCGTCGCACGCGAAATAGCCGCAGATGACGCGCGTCTGCGTGCCGCCCCCGCCGTACACGATCGTACGCGGGCGGATCGCGAGCAGCTCGGCGAGCCGGCGCGGGGCCGGCGGCACGACGCCTGGCGCCGACGCCATCCGGTGGCCGTGGCCCTGCGGGAACAGCACGGCGTCGCCCGCCGCCAGCACCAGCGGTGGATCGCCGTCGCGCTCGATCACGCATTCGCCTTCGGTGATCAGGTGGAAGATGACGACGCGCTCGGCACCAGGCTCGAGGTAGGGCGCGGCGCGTTCGGCCGGCGGCGACTCGTAGCACCACGGCGCGGAAAAGCGCGCGTTGATGAAGATCGCGCCCGTCATGCGCACGACCCGCAGTGTTTCCGAGAGCGCGTCCATCGCCACGCCGCTCAGGTGTCCACCACGTCGATCGTCAGCGCGAGCGCCGGCGCGCGTCCGAGCGCGCGCTGGATCGGCGAGCAGGCGCAGCCGCGTGCCGCCAGCGCAGGCGCGTCGGGCTGCACGGCGAGGTCGGGCCGCCGGTCCAGCGCGGCGCGGACGCGGTCGAGGCTTGCGGTGATGTCGGACAGGGCCACGCGAATCCAGGATGCGGAAGGATTCGCATTGTCGTCGGACGTGCGGTGGCTGCCAAGCGGCGGCGGCGCCCCGGGCGCGAGTTGCCGGACGCACGGTCAAGCGCCGCGGACGCGTGGATAGCTTCGCGCGCGCCGATGCCGCACGCGGGACGCTCGGGCAGCGATTGGCGACGCGCGGAAAGGACGGCGGCGCGCAGATCCGGGACAGTGGCGCATCCGTCGTTGCACGGCATCGCGCGCAACCGGAACGCCCCCAATCAAGGAGTCGAACCATGAATGCACCCGTCGATATCCCCGCGCTCAAGAGCCGCCAGCAGGCGGCCTGGGCGAGCGGAGACTATGCCGTCATCGGCACCACGCTGCAGCTCGTCGGCGAATCGCTGGCCGAGGCCTGCGACATCCTCAGCGGCGAACAGGTCCTCGACGTCGCCGCCGGCAACGGCAATGCGACGCTCGCCGCGGCGCGCCGCGGCGGCATCGTCACGTCGACCGATTACGTGACGACGCTGCTCGAACGCGGCGCGGAGCGCGCGCGCGCCGAGCGCCTCAACGTGACGTTCGAAGTCGCGGACGCCGAGGAACTGCCGTACGAGGACGCGAGCTTCGACGTCGTGCTGTCGACGTTCGGCGTGATGTTCGCGCCCGACCATGTGCGCTCGGCCGCGGAGATGGCGCGCGTGTGCCGCCCGGGCGGTCGCATCGGCCTTGCCAACTGGACGCCCGAGGGCTTCATCGGCCAGATGTTCAAGGTGCTGGGCAGCCACATGCCGCCTCCGCCCGGCGTCGAGCCGCCGCCGCGCTGGGGCACCGAGGCGCATCTCGCGCGCCTGTTCGGCGACGCTGCCGCCAGGATCGACGTGACGCGTCGCGAGTTCAATTTCCGCTATCGCTCGGCGGCCGAATTCGTCGACGTGTTCCGGCGCTGGTACGGGCCGGTGCACAAGGCGTTCGGCGCGTTGCCGGGCGCCGCGGGCGAAGCGCTCGAGAAGGACCTGCTCGCGCTGCTCGAGCGGCACAACCGCGCCGGCACGCGCGCGCTTGTCGTGCCGAGCGAGTACCTCGAGGTTGTCATCACGCGACGCTGACGAACGGCCCGGCGCGCGAAGGCTTGCGTGCCGGGCCGCGTCCGGGTCAGTCGAACGCGAGGTGCGCGTCGCTGATCAACTTCTGCCAGCGTGCCAGGTCCGCGTTGAGCGTCCGGCCGAGCGTATCGGGCGGCCCCATCGTGAGCTCGACGCCTTCGCGTTCGAGCCGCTCGCGCACCGCGGGCTCCGCGAGCAGCCGGTTCACCGCACGGTTGAGTCGCGCGACGATCTCGGGATCGGTGCCGCGTGGCGCGACGATGCCCCAGTAGTTGATGACTTCGGCGTCGCGGACGCCCTGTTCGCTCCATGCGGGCACGTCCGGCATCTGCGCGACGCGCTTGTGGCCCGTGACCGCGAGCACTTTCACCTTGCCGGCCGCGCGTTGCGGCAGCGTCGCCGGGATCGACGCCGTCATCGCCTGGATCTGGCCGGCCATCAGGTCCTTGGTCGCGTCGGCGATGCCGCGGTATGGCACGTGCACGACGCTGGCACCCGTGCGCGCGTTGAACAGCTCGAGCGCCAGGTGGTTGACGCTGCCGGTGCCCGCGGACCCGTAGTTGAGCTTGCCAGGCTCGCGCCGCGCGAGCGCGATGAATTCGCTGAGCGACGACACGGGCACCGTCGTCGCGACGACGAACGCGAGCGGACCCTCGGCGATCGCCGCCACCGGCGTGAACTGGGTGAGCGGGTCGTAGCCGGGATTGCGCGTCGACGCCGCGACGGTCGTGAACGGCGACGCGACGAACAGCAGCGTGTAGCCGTCCGCATCGGCCTTCGCGACCTCGGCGGCACCGATCGCGCCGCCGGCGCCGGTGCGATTCTCGATGACGACCGGCTGGCCCAAGGAGTCACCGAGCTTCTGCGCGACATAGCGCGCCACCGTGTCCGTGCCCGCGCCCGGCGGGAACGGCACGACGAGCTTGACCGGTCGCGACGGGTAGGAGGCAGGCGATGGCGCGGCGGGTTGCGCGTGCGTCGGCCAGGCAGCAACGGCGACGATCGCGAGCAGCACGGCGCGGGCGAACGTGGAAAGCGATTGGGGCATCGGGATACCGGGGACGTTGGGGCGAACCGATGAGTATGCGGCCGCGATCATGGCACGACGATGACGGGCGCGGCCGCGGCGCGGGTCAGCCGCCGGCGCCGAGATTGAAGAATTCGCGCCGCGACCGCATGCCCGCGATCCGCGCGAGCAGCAGCGAGAAATGGTCCGGGTTGGCGACGAAGTTGAGCCGCTCGCTGTTGACGATCAGCACCGGTGCTTCGTCGTACTGGTAGAAGAACCGCGTATAGCCTTCGGCAAGCCGCGCGAGGTAGTCGGCGGGCATCGTGCGCTCGTAGTCGACGCCGCGGCGCTGCACGCGCTCGGACAGCGTGCCGACGGGCGCCTGCAGGTAGATGACGAGGTCCGGCGTCGGCGTCTGCGGCTTCAGGTGCTGGAAAACCTTGTCGTACAGCGCGTACTCGTCGTCGTTGAGGTTGAGCCGCGCGAACAGCGGGTCCTTGTCGAGCAGGAAGTCGGCGACCGTCGGCCGCCGGAACATGTCCATCTGCGCGAGCGCGCGGAGCTGGTCCGCACGCTGGAACAGGAACGTGAGTTGCGCGGGCAGCGCGTAGCGGGGCATGTCCGCGTAGAAGCGCGCGAGGAACGGGTTGTCCTCGGGCTTCTCCAGCAGCGTGTCGGCGCGCAGGTGCAGCGCGAGCTCGCGCGCGAGGCTGGTCTTGCCGGCGCCGATCGGCCCTTCGACGACGATGTAATGGGAAGCGGCGAGGTCCATGCGGCGTAGGGCGCTCAGCGTGACGGTGCGGTGCGCGTGCGGCGGATCGGCTGGCCGCGCGTCGCGCGGCGTGCGCGGCTCGCGAGGCCGATGCCCGGGATCCGCGCGTGCGGCGCGATCGACGCGAGCGGCACCAGCACGAACGCACGCTGGTGCATGCGCGGATGCGGCAGCGTCAGCGTCGGCTGCCGCAGGCGGCGTGCGTCGAATAGTAGCAAATCGAGGTCCAGCGTCCGCGGGCGGTTGCGGGTGCCCGGCACGCGCATCCGGCCCTGCCGGCGCTCGATCCGCGCGAGCGCGGCGAGCAGCGCGCGCGGCGCCAGCGTGGTCGCGAGTTCCGCCACCGCGTTGACGTAGTCGGGCGCGGGCGTGCCGTCGGCCGCGAACGAGTCGACGGGCGCGGTCACGAAATTGGGCGACACCTGCACGACCCGCGTGCGCGGCAATCCGCGCAAGCGGCGCACGGCCGCGGCGAGCTGGCGACGCGGATGCGCGAGGTTGCTGCCGAGGCCCACGTACGCGCGTGCCACGGCGTCAGTCGGCGTGGTCGGCCTGGTCCTGTGCGTCGCCGTCGGCGGGCGCATCGCCCGCGCCGCCGTCGCTGTCGGCGCTGCGCTTGCGGCCGCGGCTGCGCGAGCGGCGGCGCTTGCGCGCCGGCGCCTCGTCGGGCTTCAGCATCGCCTCGCGCTCGTCCGGGCCGGCGGACTCGAAGCGCGTCCACCAGTCGGCGAGCGCCTGCGGCACCTCGCCGCTTTCCGCACGCAGCAGCAGGAAGTCGTAGGCGGCGCGGAAGCGCGGATGCTCGGCGAGCCGGTACGGTCGGGTGCCCGCGCGTTGCTCGAAGCGCGGCTGCAGCGACCAGATCTCCTTGATCGTCGCCTCGAAGCGGCGCGGGATCGCGATGCGCGCCGCCTGCGCCTCGAGCACGCTGTCCATCGCCTCGAACAGCGCCGGCAGCGGCTTCTCGCCCTTGGCCTTGCGCGCGTTCCACGTGACCAGCACCTCGTGCCACAGCAGCGTGGCGAACAGGAACGCCGGCGACACGCCCTTGTCGGCGCGCACGCGCGCATCGGTGTTGGCGAGCGCCGCGTCGATGAAGCGCGTGCCGAGCGGCTGCTCGAGGATCACGTCGAGCAGCGGCAGCAGGCCGTGCGCAAGCCCGTGCGCGCGCAGGCTCTTCAGCGTCTCCGCCGCGTGTCCGGACAGCAGCAGCTTCTGCATCTCGTCGAACAGCCGCGCCGGCGGCACGTTCTGGATCAGCGGCGCGAGCTTCGCGATCGGCGCGGCCGTCTTGGGCTCGATCGCGAGCGACAGCTTGGCCGCAAGCCGCACGGCGCGCAGCATCCGCACCGGGTCCTCGCGAAAGCGCGTCACCGGCGGCCCGATCAGCTTCAGGCGCCGCGCGCGGACGTCGGCGACGCCGCCGACGTAGTCGACGATCGTCTCGGTCTCGGGGTCGAAGTACAGCGCGTTGGCGGTGAAGTCGCGGCGGCGCGCGTCGTCGGCCTGCGTGCCGTACACGTTGTCGGACAGGAGGCGCCCGTGCTCGTCCGTCGCGTCCTCGCCCGTCTGCGCGGCGCGGTACGTCGACACCTCGAGCACCTCGGCGCCCGCGTGCACGTGCACGAGGCGGAAGCGCCGGCCGATGATGAATGCGCGGCGGAACAGCGGCTTCACCTGCTCCGGCGTCGCGTTGGTCGCGATGTCGAAGTCCTTGGGCTCGATGCCCAGCAGCAGGTCGCGTACGGCGCCGCCGACGATGAACGCCTCGAAGCCCGCCTCGTGCAGCTTGCGCGTGACGCTGCGCGCGCCGGCGGAGAGCTGGCTGCGGCGGATCGAGTGCTTGTCGGGACCGAAAACGCGCGGCTTTGCCGCCGGCCGGCCCGGCATCAGGCGCGCGAGCAGGCGTCGGATCATCGTTGCGGCATACGGGAACTGCGGGGGCGGCGCGCGAACGGGGCCGGCGCGGAAGCGCGCGGCGAGGCGCCAGAGGGAACAAATGGTAACACGCGCACTTTGCGGACCTCGCCCGGCGCGAGACCGTCGAGCGTCCAGTCGCCGACGCGCCAGCGCACCAGGCGCAGCGTCGGCAGGCCGACGGCTGCAGTCATGCGCCGCACCTGGCGATTCTTCCCTTCACGCAACGTCAGCGCCAGCCAGGCCGTGGGAATCGCGCGCCGCGCGCGGATCGGCGGCGTGCGCGGCCACAGGCCGTGCGGTTCGGCGATCACCGCGGCCTCCGCCGGCTGCGTCACGAAGCCGGCGAGCTCGACGCCGCGGGCGAGCCGGTCCAGCGCCTCCGGTCCGGGCGTCCCCTCCACCTGCACGTAGTAGGTCTTGGCCACCTTGTGGCGCGGGTGGGCGAGCCGCGCCTGCAACGGGCCGTCGGCGGTCAGCACGACGAGCCCTTCGCTGTCCGCATCCAGCCGCCCCGCCGGATATACGTCGGGCACGTGGACATAGTCGGCCAGCGTCGCGCGGGCGCCCGACGCGCTGAATTGGCACAGGACGCCGTACGGCTTGTTGAGGATCCAGGCATCGGGCATGGCGTCGGATCGCCGATATGAACGGAGTATGGGCTTACATACATGCGGTGGGGCACGGCCGCCGCGGGGCATTCAGCCAACAAAAAGGGCCCGCGTCGCGGGCCCTGCGGACGCTACCGCCTGCCGCACGCCGGGATTCAGGAGCGCGGGGCCGGCGAGCGTACACTGGTCATACCGCCTGGATGTTCGATGCCTGCTTCCCCTTGGGTCCCTGCGTGACTTCAAACGAAACCTTCTGTCCCTCCTTCAGCGTCTTGAAGCCCTGCATGTTGATCGCCGAGAAGTGCGCGAACAGGTCCTCGCCGCCGTCATCCGGCGTAATGAAGCCGAAGCCCTTCGCGTCGTTGAACCACTTGACGGTTCCGGTTGCCATAAAACGTGTACCTCACAAGTTTGTGAACGGGGGACAAACGCTCGATTTTTTACGCGGAACCGCGGGCAGCCGTCAAGCCACGGCGCAGGCGCGTCGGCGCGTCTTGATAAAACTGTTGCGTTCGTCAAACATAGTCCCCATCTCACCCGAGACCGCCAGGCCGCAATGACCGCCCGGGAGCACGCCGGCAACACGCTCGAAGCGGAAAAAGTCCGCGCGAAACCGCCGCCGCTATACAAGGTTCTGCTGCTGAACGATGATTACACGCCGATGGACTTTGTCGTCGTCGTGTTGCAGACTGTGTTCGCGATGACTCGGGAAAAGGCGACGCAGGTCATGCTCCAGGTCCATCGTGAAGGGATGGGTGTATGCGGTACTTACACTCAAGAGGTGGCCGCGGCGAAGGTCGATCAGGTAATCGGTATCGCGCGCGAGCATCAGCACCCACTGCAGTGCACGATGGAGGAGACCTGAAAAGCAGTTGATGCATGACGGCGGAATCGTCCGCCGGTGCAAGCAGTCGGAGTCGGAGTCAGGCAATGATCGCGCAGGAACTGGAAGTCTCTCTCCACATGGCCTTCGTCGAGGCCCGCCAGAAGCAGCACGAATTCATCACCGTCGAGCACCTGCTGCTGGCCATGCTCGACAACCCCTCCGCGCAGGAAGTCCTGAAGGCCTGCGGCGTCGATCTCGACGAGCTCCGCGGCGTGCTGGCCGACTTCATCTCCGAGCACACGCCGCGCCTCGCCGCGCACTCGGATGCGGACACGCAGCCCACGCAAGGCTTCCAGCGCGTGATCCAGCGCGCCATTCTCCACGTGCAGTCCTCCGGCAAGAAGGAAGTCACCGGCGCCAACGTGCTGGTCGCGATCTTCGGCGAGAAGGAATCGCACGCGGTCTATTTCCTGAACCAGCGCGGCGTCACGCGGCTGGACGTCGTCAACTACATCGCGCACGGCATCACGAAGACGCCGCAGAAGAAGGACGAGAAGGCGGACAGCAAGGAAGAAGGCGAAGGCAACGAGGCGCAGGGTGCGCTCGATGCCTACACCGTCAACCTGAACCAGCTCGCCAAGGCGGGCAAGGTGGATCCGCTGATCGGCCGCGAGCACGAGCTCGAGCGTGTGGTCCAGGTGCTGTGCCGCCGGCGCAAGAACAACCCGCTGCTGGTCGGCGAGGCGGGCGTCGGCAAGACGGCCATCGCCGAAGGTCTTGCACGGCGCATCAACGAAGGCGCCGTACCGGACCTGCTGGCCGAGTACCAGGTGTATTCGCTCGACATGGGCGCGTTGCTCGCGGGCACCAAGTACCGTGGCGATTTCGAGCAGCGGCTGAAGGCCGTGCTGAAGCAGCTCGCGGACAACCCCAAGTCCATCCTGTTCATCGACGAGATCCACACGATCATCGGCGCGGGTGCCGCGTCGGGCGGAACGCTCGACGCGTCCAACCTCTTGAAGCCGGCGCTGTCGACGGGCGCGCTCAAGTGCATCGGCGCGACGACGTACACCGAGTTCCGCCAGATCTTCGAGAAGGACCACGCGCTGTCCCGACGCTTCCAGAAAGTGGACGTGCCCGAGCCTTCGATCGCCGAGACGGTCGAGATCCTGCGCGGCCTCAAGACGCGCTTCGAGCAGCACCACGGCGTCAAGTACGCGCCGGCGGCGCTGACGTCCGCGGCCGAGCTGTCGGCCCGCTTCATCAACGACCGCCACCTGCCGGACAAGGCGATCGACGTCATCGACGAAGCCGGCGCCGCGCAGAAGATCCTGCCCAAGTCGCGGCAGAAGAAGGTCATCGGCAAGACCGAGGTCGAGGAGATCGTCGCCAAGATCGCCCGCATCCCGGCCAAGAACGTGAGCTCGGACGACCGCAACGCGCTGCGCACGCTGGACCGCGACCTGAAGAATGTCGTGTTCGGGCAGGACAAGGCGATCGACGCGCTCGTCGCGGCCATCCGCATGGCGCGCTCGGGCTTGGGCAATCCCACGAAGCCGATCGGCAATTTCCTGTTCAGCGGCCCGACGGGCGTCGGCAAGACGGAAGTCGCGAAGCAGCTTGCGTATTGCCTGGGTGTCGAGCTGATCCGCTTCGACATGTCCGAGTACATGGAGCGCCACGCGGTGTCGCGGCTGATCGGCGCGCCTCCGGGCTACGTCGGCTTCGACCAGGGCGGCCAGCTGACGGAGGCGGTGACCAAGCATCCGTACAGCGTCGTGCTGCTCGACGAGATCGAGAAGGCGCACCCGGAGATCTTCAACATCCTGCTGCAGGTGATGGATCACGGCACGCTGACCGACAACAACGGCCGCAAGGCGGACTTCCGCAACGTCACGATCATCATGACCACCAACGCAGGCGCGGCGGACCTGGCCAGGAGCACCATCGGCTTCTCGACGGAGCGCGAGGCGGGCGACGAGATGCTCGAGATCAAGCGCCTGTTCACGCCGGAGTTCCGCAACCGGCTCGACGGCACGATCTCGTTCGCGTCGCTGGACCACGACGTCATCCTCAAGGTCGTCGACAAGTTCCTGCTCGAACTCGAGAACCAGCTGCACGAGAAGAAGGTCGAGCCGTCGTTCTCGCCGAAGCTGAAGGAGTTCCTGGCGAAGAAGGGCTTCGACCCGCAGATGGGCGCGCGGCCGATGGCGCGGCTGATCCAGGACATGATCCGCAAGGCGCTCGCCGACGAGCTCCTGTTCGGGCGGCTCACGAGTGGCGGCCGCGTGACGATCGACCTCGACGACAACGACAAGGTCAAGCTGACGTTCGACGAACCCGAGGTCGCCGAAGCCGTCTAGCGCGTCACCGTACGCAATCTCGCAGTCGCGACGAAAGGGCCGGGCAACCGGCCCTTTTCGTTGGTGCGTGAGCACGCCAAGCACGCACGGGCATCGCTGAAAAGCATTTCTGGCGCGCGGAAATGGATTGATGCGCCGCGGGGCCGCCATTTCATCGATGCATGCCCCTGTGCGTGTCCCTCTGCGCCGCGGGCAGCCGTCGCGACGCTGCACTGCAGTGCATTTGCGCCATTTCTGGTCGCAGCTATTTCCACTCTGCGCAAAGCATTTCTAACCGCATGAAAAACAAACAAATTTATTTGCTGTTATGCGGCAAAAGCCATTGCGGCGGCGCATCGCGGCTTGCTAGCGTGGCTCCGTCGCGACAGGCATCGAATGGTTCGGTGACCGCTCGCGAAGGAGCCCGATCGGCAAAACCCGGAGCGCACGATGAACCACGATCTCGACACGGCAAGACTCAAGAAGGAATGGCACGACAACCCTCGCTGGAACGGCATCCGCCGCGGTTACGCGGCCGAGGACGTCGTCAGGCTGCGCGGCTCGGTGGCCGTCGAGCATACGCTCGCGCGGCGCGGCGCCGAGAAGCTCTGGCGCCTGCTGCACGACGAGCCCTACGTCAACACGCTGGGGGCGATGAGCGGCAACCAGGCGTTGCAGCAGGTCAAGGCGGGGCTGAAGGCCATCTACCTGTCGGGGTGGCAGGTCGCCGCCGACGCGAACGTCGCCGGCGAGATGTACCCGGACCAGTCGCTGTACCCGGTGAACTCGGTCCCCTCGGTCGTCAAGCGCATCAACAACACGTTCCAGCGCGCCGACCAGATCCAGCACATGGAGGGCCGTGGCGACGTCGACTACTTCGCGCCGATCGTCGCGGATGCCGAGGCCGGCTTCGGCGGCGTGCTCAACGCGTTCGAGCTGATGAAGGCGATGATCGAGGCGGGCGCGGCCGGCGTGCACTTCGAGGACCAGCTCGCGTCCGTCAAGAAGTGCGGCCACATGGGCGGCAAGGTGCTGGTGCCGACGCGCGAGGCCGTCGACAAGCTGATCGCGGCGCGGCTCGCCGCCGACGTGATGGGCGTGCCGACGCTGATCCTCGCGCGCACCGACGCCGAAGCCGCCGACCTCGTGACGTCGGACGTCGACGCCAACGACCAGCCCTTTCTCACCGGCGAGCGCACGATCGAAGGCTTCTACCGGACGCGCAACGGCCTCGACCAGGCCGTGTCGCGCGGCCTCGCGTATGCGCCCTACGCGGACCTCATCTGGTGCGAAACGGGCAAGCCGGACCTTGCGTTCGCGAGGGCGTTCGCCGACGCGATCCACGCGCAGTTTCCCGGCAAGCTGCTCGCGTACAACTGCTCGCCGTCGTTCAACTGGCGGAAGAACCTCGACGACGCCACGATCGCGAAATTCCAGCGCGAGCTGGCGGCGATGGGCTACCGGTTCCAGTTCATCACGCTCGCCGGCTTCCACAGCCTCAACTACGCGATGTTCAACCTCGCGCACGGCTACGCGCGCGGCGGCATGAGCGCGTTCGTCGAGTTGCAGGAGGCGGAATTCGCAGCCGCGGAGCGCGGCTTCACGGCGGTCAAGCACCAGCGCGAGGTGGGCACTGGCTACTTCGATGCGGTGACGACGGCCATCCAGGGCTTCGCGGCATCCACCACCGCGCTGAAGCACTCGACCGAGGACGAGCAGTTCTTCGACAAGCCGAAAGCCGAGCTCGCCGTGGTACACGGCTAGCCCGGCCTCCCGGGCGGCGTCAGCTCGCGAACTGCGATTCGCGGGCGCGCCGCTCGGCGGCGCGCCGGTCGCGCTGGCGGCGCTCGACCTTGGCTTCCGTCAGCGAATGCACGTCGGCGATCACGCCGGCTTCGCCTTCGACGCCGGCATGCACGGCCGCCTCCGCGGGCACGATGCTCGCTACCAGCGGCAGCGGCAGCGATACCGCGACGGGCTCGGCCGCGAACGGCAGGACCGCGGTCATCACGTGGGCGGCGGCGAGGTCGTCGGCGCGGCGTTGCGCGAGCGCGGTAAGCGCGGCGCGGAACCCGACGGCGACGACGGCAGGCAGCAGGAACACCGCGACGGTGGCGAGCAGCAGTGCGGGGGACTGCCCGAGGTCCGCATCCAGGCCCGTGTAACCGGCGTACGCGCCGAACAGCGTGCCGGCCGCGAGCGTGGCGGCGAGCGCGCCTGCGAAGGGTCGTTGGTTCATGTCCATGATCATTCTCTCCGGTATGTGCTGCTTCACGGCCGGCATGGTGCCCCCGGCGTGTTGTGCAGACATTACGTGCGGATTGCGGCCGGCTTCAACGCGGATGCGACGAAATCGGCTGGAGGAATGATGAGACGGTTCTGGCGCCGATGGATGTGACCAGTCGGCAGCCGCGCTGGCGATTATTCGCGCGGCGCGTGCGCCGTCGCTGCCCTGGGGGGGCGGGGGACTTCGCTAGGCCGCGCCCTTCGCGACGGGCCGCGACGGGTCCGCGACCCATTCGCTCCACGAGCCGGGATAGAGCGTCGTCAGCGGGTAGCCGGCATGGGCCATCGCCAGCACGTTGTGGCATGCGGTCACGCCGCTGCCGCATTGATGGACGACCCGCGCCGTCGGCGTGGGCCCCAGGAATTCGGAGAATGCCGAGCGCAATTCCGCCGCGGGACGGAACGTGCCGTCGGCGTTGACGTTGCGCGCGTAGGGCCAGTTGTGCGCGCCGGGAATATGGCCAGCCACCGGGTCGATCGGCTCGACGTCGCCGCGATACCGCTCCGGCGCCCGCGCGTCGACGATGAAGCGCGAGCGCGACGCGAGGCTGTCGAGAACGTCCTGTACGCTGGCCGTCGGCAATGGCGTACGGGCGACGAACCCCGTTGCCCGCGGCGCCGGGCGGGCGGTGTCGATCGCGCGCCCTTCGGCCGTCCATTTGGCGAAGCCGCCGTCGAGCACCGCCGCCGCGTCGTGGCCGAGCCAGCGCAGCATCCACCACAGCCGCGACGCGAACATGCCCTGGCCCTGGTCGTACGCGACGACCTGCGTGCCCGGGCCGATGCCCATGCGTCCGAACAGCGTCGCGGCGACGTCGGGCGCCGGCAGCGGATGGCGGCCGTTGCGTCCAGTCTTGGGGGCTGACAGGTCGGCGTCGATGCTCGCGAACTGGGCGCCCGGGACGTGGCCGGCGGCGTATTGCGCGGGCCCCCACGAATCGGGTTGCCCGAGGTCGTGGCGGACGTCGACGACGATGAACGTCGGGTCGTCGAGGTGCGCGGCGAGGGTTGCGGTGTCGATCAGGGTCGAGTGCATGCCGTCATTCTAAAGGGTGGTCGGGGCCGTGCGGCGCGCGGCCAGCGTGCCAAGGATCGCGAGCGCGCACCCGACGGCGACGTCGTACGCGCGTGTCGACCACAGCACCCACGAGAAGCCCGTGTGCGGCATCCCCACCTCGAGCAGCAGCAACACGAAGATCGTGAACGAGGCGAAGCCGAGCGACGGGTTGATGGCGAGCGCAATGCGCGTGACCGCCGCAGTCGCGATGGCGATCGCGGCGAGCGCCGGTGTCGCGGGTGCGAGCGCCACGCAGGCCGCGGCGGCCACGAGACCGAGCAGTGTCCCGACCGCATAGTGCAGCGTCAGCCGCAGGCTTTCGGTGCCTTCGCGGCGCATCACCATCAGCACCGTCACCGCGGCCCAGTAGGGTTTGTGCAGCGCGAGCAGGTTGGCTGCGAACAGCGCGGCGGCCGCGGCGACCGTCAGCGCGAGCGCATAGCGGATGTCCGGCCGGTCGAACGCAAACGCGGTGTCGATCCGCGTGCGCCAGTCGACGGGGTTCGTGCGGTCGCGCGGCAGCAGCGCCCACGTGAGCGCGGTGACGAGCAGCGCGGACGCGACGCCGCCGACGCCGGCGAAGAAGAAGGCTGTCGAGTGCCACTCGACGCCGGCGCCGACGACGACCGCGAGCGCGAAGAAGCGCGCGACCACCGACAGCGCCGGGTGCGGTCCGGAAAGCAGGCCCACGGCCAGCGCCGCCGCGGTGACCAGCGACTCGTGCGCGTACGGGTGGTCGCCGAAATGCGCGCCGAGCACGCCGCCCGCAACGATGCCGAGCGCACCGCAGGTCATCGTCACGAAGCGCGCGCGATGCGTGTCGCCGACATCGCAGATCGTCGTCAGCAGCGCGGCGAACGCCGCGATTACGCCGGCGCCCGGCGCCCCAAGAGCCAGGCCCGCCGCGAGCGGCAGGCCCACGGCGACGCCGAAGCGCAACGCGACCGGCGCCCGGAAGCGCGCGGATCCGAGCGTGAACAGCTCGCGCTGCCAGGCGGCGATCGTCATCGCGGCGGGCGCCGGGTGCGTGCGCGCGGCGCGCCGGTCAGATCCGCGCCAGCGCGTCGGCCATGTGTGCGCGATAGAACTCGTGGAAGTGCTTCATCCCGTCCTCCATCGGCGACTGGTACGGCCCGATCTCGTTGCGGCCTTGCGCGTACAGCGCGCGGCGCCCCGCGTCCATCCGCTCGGCGATCTCGTCGTCCTCGACGCAGGTCTCCATGTACGCCGCGCGCTCCGCGTCGACGAACTCCGGCTCGAACAGCGCGATGTCCTCGGGATAGTAGAACTCGACGATGTTCGTCGTACGGTCGACGGCGCGTGGCACCAGCGTGCTGACGACCAGCACGTGCGGGTACCACTCGACCATCACGCCCGGGTAGTACGTGAGCCAGATCGCGCCCTGCGGCGGTACTTCGCCGCGGTAGTAGTCGAGCACGGCGCGATGCCAGCGCTCGTACGTGCGGCTGCCCGGCTTGGCGAGGCCGTTGTTGATGCCGACGGTCTGTACGCTCGCCCAGTCGGTGAACTGCCACGCGAGGTCGTCGCACGTGACGAACTGGCCGAGGCCGGGATGGAAGGGCCCGACGTGGTAGTCCTCGAGGTAGACCTCGATGAACGTCTTCCAGTTGTAGTTGCACTCGTGGACGTCGGCGTGATGAAAACGGTAGCCGGAGAAGTCGAGGCGCGCGAGGTCGAGGCCCGCGAGGTCGCGCGACGGGTCGCGCGGGCCGTCGAACAAGAGGCCGTTCCAGCGCGTCAACGGCGTGCGCGCGAGGCTCGTGCACGGCTGCGGCGAGAAATGGGGGGCGCCGAGCAGCTGGCCCTTGAGGTCGTACGTCCACCGGTGCAGCGGGCACACGATGTTCTGCGCGTTGCCGGCACCCGTCAGCATGATCGCCTGGCGGTGACGGCAGATGTTCGACAGCAGCTCGATGCCGCCGGCGTTGCGCACCAGCGCTTGCGCGTTGTCCCGCGCGGCGAGCACGCGGTAGTCGCCGGTCTCCGGGACCATCAGCTCGTGGCCGACGTAGCGCGGCGCACGGGCGAACAGCGTCTTCATCTCCGCGTTGAACACCCGCGGATCGCAGTACCAGTCGACAGGGAATTGCGACGCCGTCTCGGCGAGATGCGTCGCGGTCGCGAGATCCGACATGTGCCAGCCTTTCCTTTCCGGCAGGCGTCCCGGCCCACGGCTCGTCGAGGAGCGTGGAAAGAGGGGCGCCGACCCAACGGCCCAACCCAACCCAACAACCCGGTGGCGGACTCCGGCGGCGACAGCCGGGCATCCCGGATCGGGATGGCGCGACTTCGGACGGGGGAGCCTGCTCCGGACCGCTTTGCTAAGTCAGCCGCTGTCGCTCGAAGGGGCCGTGAATGGGCGCCCCGGCGGGTTTCGGCTGCATCGTCAACGTGGTAGTATATGGCGCTTTTACTCGATAGGTCAAGACCTTAGACCATCGAATGCCGGCGCATCCGCTGGCTTTCCGCGCTATCCACGCCATGGCCGAAACCGCTGCATCCGCGCCGCCGCCGAGTTTCGAGGCGGCCCTCGCCGAGCTCGAATCCATCGTCGAGACGATGGAAGGTGGCACGCTGCCGCTCAAGGAATCGCTGGCGGCCTACAAGCGGGGCGCCGAGCTGCTCCAATACTGCCAGGGCGTGCTCAAGGCTGCCGAGCAGGAGATCCAGGTGCTCGACAAGGGTGTCCTGCGCAATTTCAAGGCGGACGACGATGCGGCCTGACGTCGAGTTCGCCGTCTGGGCGTCGGAGCGCCAGCAGCGGATCGAGAGCGTGCTCGGGCGGATGCTCGGGACGGAGGCGCTGGCCGCCGGTCCGCTGGCCGACGCGATGCGCTACGCAGCGCTCGGCGGCGGCAAGCGGATGCGTCCGCTGCTCGCCTACGCGGCCGGCGAATGCGTCGGCGCGGACCCGGACGTCGTCGATGCGCCCGCGGCGGCCGTCGAGCTGATCCACGCGTATTCGCTGGTCCACGACGACCTGCCGTGCATGGATGACGACGTGCTGCGGCGCGGCCGCCCGACGACGCACGTCGCGTTCGGCGAGGCCATGGCCCTGCTGGCCGGCGACGCGCTGCAGGCGCTCGCGTTCGGCGTGCTCGCCGGGAGCGGGATGCCCGACCCCGGCCGCGCCTGCCTGTTGCTCGCGGATGCCGCCGGCTCGCACGGCATGGCGGGCGGCCAGGCGATCGACCTCGCGGTGACGGGTTCCAGCCTGGCGCTCGGCGAACTCACGACGATGCACCGGCTGAAGACGGGTGCGCTGATCGATGCGGCGGTGCGCCTCGGCGCGTTGTCGAGGGGCGCGTTGGCCGTGGACGTCGAGCGCGCGCTGGCCGGCTATGCGGCCGCGGCAGGCCTCGCGTTCCAGGTGGTCGATGACGTGCTGGACGTCGAAGGCACTGCCGAGTCGCTGGGGAAGACGGCGGGCAAGGATGCGGCGCAGGGCAAGCCGACGTTCGTCACGCTGATGGGCCTCGCCGCGGCGCGCGCGCACGCGGAGGCGCTGCGCCTCGATGCGCATGCCGCGCTGGCGCCGCTGGGCGCGGCAGGCGCGCGGCTCGGCGAACTCGCCGACTGGATCACGCGCCGCTCGCACTGACGCGCGGCGCCGCCACGATGTCCTCCACGCCGCTGCTCGACCGCATCGCCGACCCCGCCGCGTTGCGCGCGCTGCCGCGCGCCGAGCTGCCGACGCTCGCGCGCGAGCTTCGCCAGTTCGTGCTGTCGTCGGTGGCGATGACGGGCGGCCACCTGTCGTCCAACCTCGGCACGATCGAGCTCACGCTCGCGCTGCATTACGTCTACGACACGCCACGCGATCGCATCGTCTGGGACGTGGGCCACCAGACGTACGCGCACAAGATCCTGACGGGCCGGCGCGCGGCGATGGACAAGCTGCGGATGCGCGGCGGACCGTCCGGCTTTCCCCGGCGCAGTGAAAGCGAGTTCGACACGTTCGGCACCGCGCATTCGTCGACGTCGATCTCCGCGGCGCTCGGCATGGCGGTGGCCGCGCGTCTGCAGCACGCCGAGCGCCACGTCGTCGCGGTGATCGGCGATGGCGCGATGAGCGCGGGCATGGCGTTCGAGGCGCTCAACAACGCGGGCACGGCGGACGCCAACCTGCTCGTCGTGCTGAACGACAACGACATGTCGATCAGCGAGCCGGTGGGCGCGTTCAACCAGCACCTCGCCAAGGTGCTTGCGTCGCGCTTCTACAACACCGTGCGGCGCGGTGGCAAGGAGATGCTGTCCAGGCTGCCGCCGGTACGCGAGCTCGCGAAGCGCGCCGAGGAGCACTTCAAGGGCATGGTGCTGCCCGGCACGCTGTTCGAGGAATTCGGGTTCAACTACATCGGGCCGATCGACGGCCACGACCTCGACGTGCTGGTGCGCACGCTGCAGAACGTGCGCGCGCTGAAGGGCCCGCAGTTCCTGCACGTCGTCACGCGCAAGGGGCAGGGCTATGGCCGCGCCGAGGCGGATCCGATCCTCTATCACGGCGTGTCCAGGTTCGACCCGCAGGTGGGCTACGCGCCCAAGCCTGCTGCGCGGCCGACGTATTCCGACGTGTTTGGCGATTGGCTGTGCGACACGGCGCGCGCCGATCCGCGGCTCGTCGGCATCACGCCGGCGATGCGCGAAGGCTCGGGCATGGTGCGCTTCTCGCAGCAATTCCCCGGCCGCTACTTCGACGTCGGCATCGCCGAGCAGCACGCGGTGACGTTCGCCGCGGGCCTCGCCTGCGAAGGCATGCTGCCGGTCGTCGCCATCTACTCGACGTTCCTGCAGCGCGCATACGACCAGCTGATCCACGACGTCGCGCTGCAGCATCTGCCCGTCACGTTCGCGATCGACCGCGCGGGCATCGTCGGCGCCGACGGCGCAACGCACCTCGGTGCGTTCGACCTTTCATACCTGCGGTGCATCCCCAACATGACGGTGATGGCCCCGTCCGACGAGAACGAATGCCGGCAGATGCTGACGACGGCGTTCGAGCTCGGCACGCCGGCGGCCGTCCGCTATCCGCGCGGGGCCGGCCCCGGCGTCGCGCTCGCCGCCGAGCGCAAGGCGCTGCCGGTCGGCAAGGGCGAGATCCGGCGCGCGGCGCAGGGCAAGCCGCGCGTCGCCATCCTCGCGTTCGGCGCGCCGCTCGCGGCGGCGCTTGCGGCCGGCGAGACGCTCGACGCGACGGTCGCGAACATGCGCTTCGTGAAGCCTCTGGACGAGGCGCTCGTGCTCGAGCTCGCGCGCACGCACCGGCGGCTCGTGACGGTCGAGGAGAACGTCGTTGCCGGCGGTGCAGGCAGCGCCGTTGCCGAATGCCTGGCCGCGCACGGCATCGAGGTCCCGCTCGTGCACCTCGGGCTGCCCGACGCGTTCATCGACCATGGCGACCCGGCGGGCCTGCTCGCGGAAGCCGGACTCGATGCGGCGGGTATCGTCGCCGCCATCGAGCGCGCCTCCCACGCGGACCCGGGCCAGGTGGTGACGCTCGCAGCCGCGCGCCGCGACCAGGGCGCTGCGTGAGGCCTTGCGCACCTCCGTGCTAGTCTTCAAACGACCGCAACCGCCATGAACCGCCCTGAACACAGCTCCCGCCTGATCCCGATCCCCGACGTGCAGTCGGAGCACGACGATCGCCATCTCGCCATCGACCAGGTGGGGATCCGCGGACTCAAGCATCCGCTGCTGTTCGCCGACGGCGGCGCCCGGCCGCAACCGACGGTGGCGCAGTGCAGCCTGTACGTCGCGCTGCCGGCCGAGCAGAAGGGCACGCACATGTCGCGGCTCGTGGCGCTCGTCGAGGAGCGCGCGGCTGCCTCGACGCCGCTGACCGTGGTCAATTTCCGGACGCTCGTCGACGAGATGGTCGCGCGGCTGGGCGCGCCCGCCGGCAGCATCGAGCTCCAGTTCCCGTTCTTCGTGCGCAAGACGGCGCCGGTGTCCGGCGTCGCGAGCCTGCTCGACTATGACGTGACGCTGAAGGGCGAACTCGCCGACGGCCGTTACACCGAGACGCTGCGCGTCGCGGTGCCGGTCATGTCGCTGTGCCCGTGCTCGAAGGAGATCAGCGACTACGGCGCGCACAACCAGCGCTCGCTGATCACGCTGACGGTGCGCACGCATGCGCCGATTGCGCTGGCCGAGCTGCTGCGCTTCGCCGAGGAGGAGGCCTCCGCCGAGCTGTACGGCCTCCTGAAGCGTGCCGACGAGAAGTACATCACCGAGTACGCGTACGACCATCCGCGCTTCGTCGAGGACCTGGTGCGCGGCGTCGCGGGCCGGCTCGCGGCCGAGCCGCGGGTCGCGGCGTTTGCCGTCGAGGCCGAAAACTTCGAGTCGATCCACAATCATTCCGCCTACGCGCGGATCGCGCGCGGCCTCTGACCCGACCCCGGCGCCGTTCGTCGCTGCCGGTCGTCGTCCGTCCGCACCGGTCGTGACCGGTCAACGCGCGGGCTCCCCCGCTGCCGGCCGCCTCTCTAGAATGCGCGGCATGGCTTTCTCGGCACTCAAATCCCGCTACGCCGCGTTCTCCGAGCGCGTGCTGGGCTCGCTCACCGAGATCGAGCGCCGCGACGTGCAGTCGTTCGACCGCTGGTTCTATGGCGGCGGCTGGCGCTGGCTGGTCGCGGTCATCGCCGTCACCACGCTGCTCGCATTCGGCGCGGGCTCGATGCCCTGGAACATGTCGTTCCTCGAGGCGGTGCTGCTGTTCAACAGCGTCGTGCTGACGCTCGTGTGGGCCGGCATGTCGGCCTGGTTCGGCTACCGGAAGTTCCAGGGCAAGATCTTCCGCTACGTCGTCGCGGGTCCGCTGCTCGCCCTGGTCGGTGCGTTCGTCGGCGCCGGTATCGTCGGTCTCCTGAAGGGCGGTGATCCGCTCGCCTGGCTGTACGACAGCTCGACGCTGCGCCACGTGGTCACCGCGGGCCTCGTGTTCGGCTTCCTGTATGCGCTGCTCGTCGCGCTGATCGCGCTGCTGCGCAATCGCGAATACGCGGCGCTCACCAAGCACCTCGAGGCGGAAGCGCGGCAGAGCGACCTGTCGCGCCAGCTCGCCGAATCCAAGCTCAAGCTGCTGCAGCTCCAGATCGAGCCGCACTTCCTGTTCAACACGCTGGGCAGCGCGCAGCAGCTCGCCGAGAAATGCGCGCCGGATGCAGCGAGGCTGATCGCCGACCTGATCCGCTTCCTGCGCGCGGCCACGCCGTCGCTGCGCGACGAGGCGACCACCGTCGGCGCCGACGCGGCGCTGGCCGATGCGTACCTGTCGATCATGCAGACGCGGCTCGGCCGGCGCCTCACGTACCGGATCGACGTACCGCCGGCGCTGGCCGACGAGGCACTGCCACCCGGGATGCTGATCACGCTCGTCGAGAACGCGATCAAGCACGGCATCGAGCCTTCGAGCCGCGGCGGTGACGTTACCGTGCGGGCGCGCGCCGCCGGCGGCGACCTTGTCGTCGGCGTCGCCGACACCGGCGCGGGACTCGGCGGGGGCATGCCGGGCCAGGGCATCGGCCTCGCGAACATCCGCGAACGCCTTGCGCTGCTCTATCCAGGACGTGGGCGCCTCGAGCTGTCCGCCAATGACCCGCGCGGCTTCGTCGCCGAGATCGTATTGCCGCGCAAGCTGCCCGCGACCCCGCCGTCCCAACCTGCCGAAGCGCTGCCATGAACGCACCGACCGCCCTGATCGCCGAAGACGAACCGCTGATGCGCGAGCGGCTGCGCGAAAAGCTCGCCGAGGTGTGGCCCGAGCTCACGATCGTCGCCGAGGCCGCGGACGGCGACGAGGCGCTGGCGCTGTTCGACGCGCACGAGCCGCAGGTCGCCTTCCTGGACGTGCGGATGCCCGGTCGCAACGGGCTGGACGTCGCGGCGGCGATCGGCAGCGACTGCCACGTCGTCTTCATCACCGCGTACGACCAGTATGCGGTGAACGCGTTCGCCGCCGGCGCCGTGGACTACCTGCTGAAGCCGGTCGAGAGCGATCGCCTCGCGCAGACGGTCGAGCGCGTGCAGAAGAAGCTCGCGAGTCCGCCGGCCGACCTGTCCGCGCTGATGGCGGAGATGCGCGCGCAGATTGCGCCGTCGGCGCCACTGCAACGCCTCAAGTGGATCAAGGCAGCCGTCGGCAAGCAGATCAAGCTGATCGCCATCGACGACGTGCAGTTCTTCCAGTCCGACACGAAGTACACGCGCGTCGTGCTCGCGCAATCCGAGGCGCTGATCCGCACGCCGCTCAAGGACCTGCTCGCGGGCCTCGACCCGGATCGCTTCTGGCAGATCCATCGCGGCACCGTCGTCAACCTCGACGCGGTGGCAAGCGTGCTGCGCGAGGATGCGGAGCGCCAGTTCGTGCTGCTGAAGGGCCGCAGCGAGAAGCTGCCGATCTCGCGCCAGTTCACGCACCTGTTCAAGCAGATGTAACGACAGGCGGCTTGCTAAACTCGCGGTAACCGCGCCGCGCCCGCGCGGTTTTGCCCGCGCCGCCATGCCGCCTGTCGCCGTCTTCCGCTTTTCCGCCACCGAAGGTCCCGCCTATTTCGGCGAGTGGCTGGACGCCCACGGCATCGCGTGGGAGCTCGTGCCTCTCGACGCAGGCGCCGCGGTGCCCGGCGACGCCACGCGCTATGCCGGCATCGGCATGATGGGCGGCCCGATGAGCGTCAACGACGCGCTGCCGTGGATCGCACCGCTCGGTGCGCTGCTGCGCGACGCCGTCGCACGCGACGTTCCCGTGATCGGCCACTGCCTCGGCGGCCAGTTGCTGGCGCAGGCGCTCGGGGCGGAAGTGCGCCGCGCGGCACAGGCCGAGATCGGCTGGGTGGACGTGCACGTCGACCCGTTGGCCGGGGCGGCCGCCGCGCCGTGGTTCGGCGCGCGCACGACATTCCCGGTGTTCCAGTGGCATTACGACGCGTTCGCGCTGCCGCCCGGCGCCACGCGCCTCCTCACCAACGCGAACAACCCGAACCAGGCCTACGCGATCGGTACGCGGCATGTCGGGATGCAGTGCCACGTCGAGATGACGGCGGCGCTCGTCGACGTATGGTGCCGCAGCGGCGGCGACGAATTGCCGCGCGCATCGACGCCCGCCATCCAGAGCGAGGCGGAAATTCGCCGCGACGTCGAGGCGCGCGTCGCCGCGCTGCACGGCGTCGCGTCCGGCATCTACGCGCATTGGGTGCGGGGCCTGCGCCGCTGATGGCGATCATCCGCCCGCTGCCGGACCTGCTGATCAACCAGATCGCCGCGGGCGAAGTCGTCGAGCGCCCCGCGGCGGCGCTGAAGGAACTGCTCGAGAACGCGCTGGACGCCGGCGCCACGCAGATCGACGTCGACGTCGCCGGCGGCGGCATCCGGCGCATTCGCGTCGCGGACAACGGCGACGGTATCGAGCGCAACCAGCTGCCGCTGGCCGTGGCGCGGCACGCCACGTCCAAGATCGCGCAGCCGACGGACCTCGAGGCGATCGGTACGCTGGGCTTCCGCGGCGAGGCGCTGGCCTCGATCGCCGCGGTCTCCCGCTTTGCGCTGACGTCACGCGAGCGCGGCAAGCCGCATGCGTGGCGGCTGGAGGTCGACGGCGGCACGCTCGGCAACGTGATCCCGGCTGCGCTGGCGGAAGGCACGACGGTCAGCGTCGAGGAGCTGTACTTCAACACGCCGGCACGACGCAAGTTCCTGCGCGCCGAGGGAACGGAATGGGGCCACGTCGCGGAGGCGTTCGCGCGCATCGCGCTCGCGCGGCCCGACGTGGGCTTCTCACTTGCGCACAACGGCCGCGTCCAGCATCGGCTGCAGCCAGCCGGCGTGGCGGCGCGCGTCGCCGCGATGATGGGTGACGACTGGCTCGCCAATGCAGCCACCGTCGACGCGGCCAACGACGTGATCGCACTGGCGGGCACCGTCGTGCGACCCGCGTACGCGGCAGGCAGCGGTGGCCAATACGTGTTCGTCAACGGCCGCTACGTGCGCGACCGCGTGCTGGCGCACGCGTTGCGCGAAGCGTATCGGGACGTGCTGCATCACGAGCGCCAGCCGTCGTTCGTGCTGTGGCTGACGTTGCCCGCGCGGTTCGTCGACGTCAACGTGCACCCGCAGAAGACGGAGGTGCGCTTCCGCGATTCCGGGGCCGTCCACCAGTTCGTGCGCCACGCCGTCGAGCGTGCACTCGCGGCGAACGCCGCCGCGCAGCCTGCCGTGTCGGCCGGGGAACGCCTCGGTATCGCAGCGGCACGTACGCCGCCGATCGGCGGCGGCGTCGCCGAGCAGGGCGGGCTCGCGCTGGCGCAGGAGCCCGCGCCGTTCTACGCGGCGTTGTTCGGCACCCGCGCCGCGGGCGTGGCGGACGTGGAGGCCGCGGCGCCGCCGCCCACGGACGGTCGCGCGGCGCCGCCCGCGTTGCCCGACACCGGCGACGAGCATCCGCTCGGCTTCGCGCTCGCGCAGCTTCACGGCGTCTACATCCTTGCGCAGAATCGCGCAGGGCTCGTGCTCGTCGACATGCACGCAGCGCACGAGCGGATCGTGTACGAGCGCCTGAAGACGGCGCTCGACGGCGACATGCCGACGCAACCGCTGCTCGTCCCCGCGCCGTTCGTCGCGGATCCGCTCGACGTCGCCGCCGTGCACGAGCATGCGGCCACGCTCGCCGCGCTGGGGTTCGAGATCGGCGTGCTTGGCCCCGGCACGCTCGCCGTGCGCTCGGTCCCGATGGCGCTGCGCGACGCCGACGCGGTGACGCTCGCGCGCGCGGTGCTGCACGACCTGCGCGAGTTCGGCGGCAGCGAGCTCCTGACGCGGCATCGCGACGAGCTCCTGTCGACGATGGCCTGCCACGGCGCCGTCCGCGCGAACCGCGCGCTGACGGTCACCGAGATGAACGCGCTGCTGCGCGACATGGAGCGCACCGAGCGCGCGGGCCAATGCAACCACGGGCGACCGACGTGGTTCGCGCTGTCGGTGCCGGAGCTCGACCGGTTGTTCCTGCGCGGCCGCTGACGATGGGCGACCCGGGGCCGCCGGTCATCGTGCTGATGGGCCCGACGGCCGCGGGCAAGAGCGACGTCGCGCTCGCGCTCGCGGCCGCGCTCGACGGCGAGATCGTCAGCGTCGACAGCGCGCAGGTCTATCGCGGGATGGACATCGGTACCGCCAAGCCGGACACCGCCACCCGTGCGCGTGTCGCGCATCACCTCGTCGACGTCATCGATCCGGACGCAAGCTATTCGGCAGCGCGCTTCTGCGCGGACGCGGAAGCCGCGCTCGCGGACATCGCGGCACGCGGGCGCGCGCCGATCGTGGCCGGCGGCACGATGCTCTATTTCAAGGCGCTGACCGAAGGACTGTCGTCGCTGCCGGTGGCCGCGCCGGCCGTGCGCGCGGCGCTCGACGCGCGCGCGGCGGCCGACGGATGGCCTGCGTTGCACGCGGAGCTCGCGCGCGTCGATCCGGCGACCGCGGCACGCTTGGCCCCCACGGATGCGCAACGGATCCAGCGCGCGCTCGAGGTGCACATCGTGGCGGGGGTACCGCTGTCGTCGCTGCAGGCACGCCGCGCCGCGCCCGCAGGCCGCGCCGCGTGGTTGCGCGTCGCGCTGGTGCCGGGCGATCGCGCGCGGCTGCATCGCGACATCGAGACGCGGTTCGACCGGATGATCGCTGCCGGCCTCGTCGACGAACTCGCCGCGCTGCGGCGCCGGTACGCGCTCTCCGCGGACATGCCGTCGATGCGCAGCGTCGGCTACCGGCAGGCGTATGCACTGCTCGACGGCAGCGTGGACGTCGCGACGTTCCGGGCACAGGCCATCGCCGCCACGCGCCAGCTCGCGAAGCGCCAGTTCACGTGGCTGCGCGCGACCGATGCGGTGGTGCTCGACCCGCAGATCCACACGCCCGACGCGCTCGCCACCCGGATCGCCGCGCTCGCCGCGGACCGCTGATCCCGCACGCTCAGGCGGTATCGGCGAGCGCGTGGAATGCGACGCGGTTGCGACCGGCGCGCTTGGCCGTGTACATCGCTGCGTCGGCCGCGGCCATCAGTCCCGCCAGGTCGTCGGCATCGTCGGGGAAGAACGCGATGCCGACGCTCGCGCCGACCCCCGCGGCCTTGCGCTCGCCCGCCGCGCCGAGCGCCGCGATCAGCCGCTCGCCCAGGGCCGCGATCTCGCGCCCGTCGCTGGCGCCGGCCACGGCGATGACGAACTCGTCGCCGCCAACGCGGGCGAGCACGTCGGCATCGCGCTTGACGGCGCGGAACCGCTCGGCCACGTCGACCAGCACGGCGTCGCCGGCGTCGTGGCCGCGCGTGTCGTTGACGCGCTTGAAGCCGTCGAGGTCGATCGCGAGCAGCGCGACGAGCGTCTGGTCGCGCTGCGCCTGTGCCAGCGCATAGGCAAGCCATTCGTTGAGGAAGCGACGGTTGGGCAGCCCGGTCAACGCGTCGTGGTTGGCCTCGCGTTCCACGATGCGGGCGATGCGCCGGCGCGCGCGCAATTCCGCGACCATCGCAACGTAGCCGGCGGCGAGCAGCGCGACGACCAGCGCGATGACGACGGCGAGCCACACGACGGCGCGGGAGAACTTGCGCTCGGTGGCGGCGATGTCGGCGGCGACCCGGGTCGCCATCGTCGCGTGCACGGCGTCGCTGGTCTCGCGGATCGTGCGCATCGCCGTCGCGTCGTCGTTGCGCGTCATCACGTCGACGGCAGCGTCGAGGCCGGACGTGCGCCGCGCGTCGATCGCGCGCGCGAAGTCGCGCACCAGATGGCGCATCGGTGCTTCCATCGCCTGCACCGCGTCGCCGACGTCCGGGTCGATGGCGGCGGCGTCGAGCGCGTTGGCATAGAGCCGCTCGGTGTCGGCGATCGCCAGCCGGTATGGCGTCAGGTAGCGATCGTCGCCCGTGAGCAGGTAGCCACGCTGCCCGGACTCCGCGCTGCGCACGGCCAGGTAGAAGCGCGACACGGCGAGGTCCGCGTTGCGCAGGTCGTCGATCCGCCGGTCGGCGTCGACGTAGGCGAAACCCTGGACCACCGCGAACGCCACCGTCGCGAGCAGCGCGGCGGCGCCCGCGAGGAAAGCCAGCAACAGTCGGGATTCGAGCGTGCGCATGGGGGTCGGCCGGGCCCTTCCGGGTGCCCGCGGCCGATACCGTACAATAATCCTCCGCCGCGCCCCCGCCTCGCCGTCCCGCCATGCCGCTCGCCCGCACCCTCTACGACAAGCTGTTCGACAGCCACACGGTCCGCGCCGAATCCGACGGCACGTCGCTGCTGTACATCGACCGCCACCTGGTCCACGAGGTGACGAGCCCGCAGGCATACGAGGGCCTGCGTCTCGCGGCCCGCAAGCCGTGGCGGACGCGGTCGATCGTCGCCACCGCGGACCACAACACGCCGACGACGCACTGGCACGAGGGAATCCGCGACCCGATCTCGCGGACGCAGGTCGAGACGCTCGACGACAACATCCGCGCCACCGGCGCCCGCGCCTACTTTCCATTCCGCGACCGGCGCCAGGGGATCGTCCACGTGATCGGGCCCGAGAACGGCGCGACGCTGCCGGGCATGACGGTCGTCTGCGGCGACTCGCACACGAGCACGCACGGTGCGTTCGCGTGCCTCGCGTTCGGCATCGGCACGTCGGAAGTCGAGCACGTGCTCGCGACGCAGTGCCTGATCGCGAAGAAGTCGAAGTCGATGCTCGTGCACGTCGACAATCGGCTGTCGCGCGGCGTCACGGCCAAGGACCTCGCGCTCGCGATCATCGGCAGGATCGGCACGGCCGGCGGCACCGGCTATGCGATCGAGTTCGGCGGGCCGGGCATCCGCGCGCTGTCGATGGAAGGCCGGATGACCCTGTGCAACATGGCCATCGAGGCCGGTGCGCGCGCCGGGATGGTCGCCGCCGACGACGTGACCGTCGACTACCTGCGCGGCCGTCCGCTGGCGCCCACGGGTGCCGACTGGGATCGCGCCGTCGCGCACTGGCGCACGCTGCATTCGGACGCCGGCGCGCATTTCGACGCGACGGTCGTCGTCGACGCCCACGAGGTCGTGCCGCAGGTGACGTGGGGCACGTCGCCCGAGATGGTCGTCCCGGTCGAAGGGCGCGTGCCGGACCCGGACCGCGAGAAGGACCCGACGCGCCGCGAAGGGATGGAGCGCGCGCTCAAGTACATGGGACTCGAGCCCAACACCGCGATCACCGACATCCGGCTCGACAAGATCTTCATCGGCTCGTGCACGAACTCGCGGATCGAGGACTTGCGGATGGCCGCCGCCATCGCGCGCGGCCGCCGCGTCGCGCCGACGGTCCGCGTCGCGATGGTGGTGCCGGGTTCGGGCCTCGTGAAAGCGCAGGCGGAAGCCGAAGGGCTCGACCGCGTGTTCAAGGATGCGGGCTTCGAGTGGCGCGAGCCGGGCTGCTCGATGTGCCTCGCGATGAACGACGACCGGCTGGAGCCGGGCGAGCGCTGCGCATCGACGTCCAACCGCAATTTCGAAGGCCGCCAGGGTGCCGGCGGCCGCACGCACCTCGTCAGTCCCGCGATGGCCGCCGCCGCGGCGATCACCGGGCACTTCGTCGACGTGCGTCGCCAGTTCTGACCGGAATCCCGCCATGCAACCGTTCCGCCAGGTCACCGGGCTCGTCGTGCCGCTCGATCGCGCCAACGTCGACACCGATGCGATCATCCCCAAGCAGTTCCTGAAGTCGATCAAGCGCTCGGGCTTCGGCCCCAACCTGTTCGACGAGTGGCGCTACCTCGACATCGGGCAGCCGGGCATGGACAACGCGACGCGCCCGCTGAATCCGGACTTCGTACTCAACCAGCCGCGCTACAAGGGGGCCACGATCCTGCTCGCGCGCCGCAACTTCGGCTGCGGCAGCTCGCGCGAACACGCGCCGTGGGCGCTGGCCGACTATGGCTTCCGCGCGATCATCGCGCCGTCGTACGCCGACATCTTCCACAACAACTCGTACAAGAACGGCCTGCTCCCGGTCATCCTGCCGGAGAGCGCCGTCGACAGGCTGTTCCACGAGGCGGCGGCCTTCCCCGGCTTCACGCTGACGATCGACCTCGAGGCACAGCGCGTGCACAGCGCCAACGGCAACGTCGGCTACGACTTCGACGTCGACCCGTTCCGCAAGCATTGCCTCGTCAACGGGCTCGACGACATCGGGCTCACGCTGGCGCACGCGGATGACATTCGCGCCTTCGAGGAGCGGCATTTCCGCGAACAGCCGTGGCTGGCATGACGATGAAGATCGCCATCCTGCCGGGCGACGGCATCGGCCCGGAGATCTGTGCCGAGGCGTCGAAGGTCCTCGACGTGCTGCGCGCGGAAGGCCTCGACGTCACGACGGCGGAGGCGCCGATCGGCGGCGCCGGCTACGACGCGGCGGGCCATCCGCTGCCGGATGCGACGCTCGCGCTCGCAAAGTCCAGCGACGCCGTGCTGATGGGCGCCGTCGGCGGGCCGCAATACGACACGCTGCCACGCGCGCTGCGTCCCGAGCAGGGCATCCTCGGCATCCGCAAGGCGCTGGGATTGTTCGCCAACCTGCGGCCTGCGTTGCTGTATCCGGAACTCGCATCGGCGTCGTCGCTGAAGCCGGAGGTCGTTGCGGGCCTCGACATCCTTATCGTCCGCGAATTGACGGGCGACATCTACTTCGGCCAGCCGCGCGGCCGCCGCACCAACGCGGCGGGTGAAGTCGAAGGCTTCGACACGATGCATTACGCGGTACCGGA
Source organism: Pseudomonadota bacterium (assembly GCA_018241745.1). GTDB lineage: Bacteria > Pseudomonadota > Gammaproteobacteria > Burkholderiales > Casimicrobiaceae > VBCG01. The sequence continues at coordinate 30,484 of JAFEDG010000147.1, read as the reverse complement.
GATCCAGCGGATCGCGCGCGTCGCCTTCGAGGCAGCGAGGAAGCGCGGCGGAAAGCTGTGCTCGGTCGACAAGGCCAACGTGCTCGACACGTCGATCCTGTGGCGCGAGACGGTGACGGCGCTGGCGGTGGAGTACCCGGACGTCGCGCTGTCGCACATGTACGTCGACAACGCGGCGATGCAGCTCGTGCGCGCGCCGAAGCAATTCGACGTGATCGTCACCGGCAACCTGTTCGGCGACATCCTGTCGGACGAAGCGTCGATGCTGGCGGGCTCGATCGGCATGCTGCCGTCGGCGTCGCTGGACGCGAACGCGAAGGGCCTCTATGAACCGATCCACGGCTCCGCGCCCGACATCGTCGGCCGCGACATCGCCAACCCGCTCGCGACCATCCTCTCGCTCGCGCTGATGTTCCGCCATACGTTCGCGCGCGAGGACGTCGCGCGGCGCATCGAAGCCGCCGTGCGCGCCGCGCTGGAGCGTGGGATGCGGACCGCCGATATCGCGCAACGCGGCGATGCGGTCGTCGGCACGCGCGCGATGGGCGATGCGGTCGTCGGCGCGCTGCGGGCGGCGTGACGCCGCCCCTGTGCTAGCATCTGGCCGATGCGCGCTTTCCGCCCCTCGTTGACGAACGCCGCGACACCGGTCGCTGCCGTAGCCCGCGCGCGCGCCACGACGTTCGGCACGATCAAGAGCAAGTCGATCAAGACGACCTGACGGCCGCACGCCACCGCTTCGCCCCCGCGAGCGGCGGGGTGCGGATGAAGAACCGGCGGGGCTGAAAGTACATCGTGGCGGCAATGCGTGTGGGTTTCGTGGGCTGGCGCGGCATGGTCGGCTCCGTGCTGATGCAGCGGATGCGCGAGGAGAACGACTTCGCGCGCATCGATCCGGTGTTCTTCTCCACGTCCAGCGCCGGCGGCGCGTCCCCCGACGTCGGCGCGACCGCAGGCAGCACGCCCGGCCCGTTGCGCGACGCCTCCGACATCGCCGCGTATGCGGGCCTCGACGCCGTCGTCACGTGCCAGGGCGGCGACTGGACCAACGCGGTTTATCCGAAGCTGCGCGCCGCGGGCTTCGCCGGCTACTGGATCGATGCCGCGTCCGCTTTGCGGATGAACGCCGACGCGGTGATCATCCTCGACCCCGTCAACCGCGCCGTCATCGACCGCGCGCTTGCAAACGGCGGACGCAATTTCATCGGCGGCAACTGCACGGTGAGCCTGATGATGATGGGGCTCGCGGGCCTGCTCCAGGCCGGCGTCGTCGAGTGGATCACGTGCATGACCTACCAGGCCGCGTCGGGCGCCGGCGCGCAGAACATGCGCGAGCTGCTGACGCAGATGGGCGCGGCGCATCGCGTCGCGAAGGACCTGCTCGACGACCCGGCGTCGTCGATCCTCGACATCGACCGCGAAGTCGCTGGCACGCTGCGCGATCCCGCGTTCCCGACGCAGCACTTCGGCGTGCCGCTCGCCGGCAGCCTGATCCCGTGGATCGACAAGGACCTCGGCAACGGGATGTCGAAGGAGGAATGGAAGGGCGGCGCCGAGCTCAACAAGATCATGGCGCGCGAGGACCGGCCGCTGCCGGTCGAGTCGCTGTGCGTGCGCGTCGGCGCGATGCGTTGCCACTCGCAGGCACTGACGATCAAGCTATCGCGCGACCTGCCGTTGCCCGAGATCGAGCAGATGATCGCCGGTGCCAACGAGTGGGTGCGACTCGTGCCCAACACGCGCGACGCAAGCATCCGCGAGCTGACGCCGACGGCGGTCACGGGCCGGTTGCACATCCCGGTCGGTCGCCTGCGCAAGCTCGCGATGGGGCCCGGGTACCTGTCCGCGTTCACCGTCGGCGACCAGTTGTTGTGGGGCGCGGCGGAGCCGTTGCGCCGGATGCTGCAGATCCTCGTCGCAAGGCATTGAAACGCGGGGAAACGCGGTGCTTGCGGCGCGGATGCAACAGCCCGGCGTGTAAGGCACCCCCGCACGTCGCCCACCATAGGTTGTGCCCCGGGGGTGGCGACGCTCCCATCGCTAGCGGGGCCATTTAGTACGACGGCATGAAGTTGCCTGTCCCGGGGCGCGCCCGGCTGGCAAAAACCCAAGCTAATACGGGGGTTTAGCTTGCGAAGCTAAACCCATGATGTTATTTTCGTCCGCAATAATTGCATGAGGCGAGGGGAAGGCATGCGCGCAACATCGGTATTCACACTGAGCCTGGTGGCCACGGCCCTTGCGCTGCCGCATGCGGCGCACGCGCTGGGCCTCGGCAAGCTCACGGTGGATTCGGCGCTGGGGCAGCCGCTTTCGGCGCGCATCGAACTCACGTCGGCCACCCGCGAGGAGCTCGATTCGCTGACCGCCCGCATCGCCGATCCCTCGATCTACAGCCAGAACCAGCTCAACTACCAGGGCGCGCTGGCGCGTGCCCGGGTCAGCGTCGAGACCAACGCCGACGGGCAGGCGTACCTGCGCGTGACGTCGCCGCAGTCGGTCCTCGAGCCGTACATCGACTTGCTGATCGAAGTGAACTGGTCTGCCGGTCGCGTCGTCCGCGACTACACATTGCTGCTCGATCCGCCGGGCGTCGCGATGCCCGCGCCGGCGCCGGTGGCGCCTGTCGGCGCCGCGACACGTCCTGCGCGCGGTGCGCCGGCGGTCGCCAGTACGCCGACGGCGGCCCCCGCGGTCGCCCCGGGCGAAGGCTATACGGTCAAGCGCGGGGACACGCTCGCCAAGATCGCCGGCGAAACGAAGCCTGCCGATACGACGCTGGACCAGATGCTCGTCGCGCTGTTCAAGGCGAACGAGTCGGCGTTCGTCGGCAACAACATGAACCGCCTGCGCGCGGGCGCGATCCTGACGGTGCCGCAAGCCGCGGAGGTCGCCGCCACGCCGCCGGCCGATGCGCACAAGACCGTGATGGTGCAGGCGTCGGACTGGCGCGCGTATCGCGATCGCGTCGCCGCGTCGGCGCCGGAAGCCGGCGGTGAATCGTCGCGCACCGCGCAAGGCCAGATCGGCACCGCCGTGCGCGAGCAGACGCCGGCGGCCGCACCGGGCAGCGACCAGCTGCGCGTGTCACGCGAGAACCGCGGCAAGGGCGCGTCCGGCGCGGCCGAGGACGCCGTTGCGCGCGACCAGCAATTGAAGGAAGCACAGGCGCGCATCTCGCAGCTGGAGAAGATGCTCGCGGATTCGCAGCACGCCGCCGCGTTGAAGAACTCGACGATGGCGCAGATGCAGAACCAGGCCGAGGCCGCAAAGGGCGCGTCCTCACCATCGACTCCCGCAACGACGCCACCCGCGCCGGCCACGCCGTCGGCCGTGACGCCGCCGCCCGCCGCGACGACGCCGCCTGCTGCACCGACGGCGCCTGCTGCAACGACGACGCCTGCACCGGCCGTGACGCCGCCGCCGGCCGCAACCACGCCGCCCGCAGAGACGCCGCCGGCGGCCACCACGTCCGCGCCGGCTACGCCGCCGCCCGCCGCGACCACCCCGGCGCCTGCCGCCACGCCCGCGCCGGCGCCGAAGGCCGTGCCCAAGGCGGTGCCCAAGTCCCCGCCGAAGGCCGAGCCGTCGTTCTTCGACGAACTGAACGACATGATCCCGTGGCAGGCGTGGGCCGCCGCGCTGGTGCTGATCCTGGCGTTGATCGGCTTCCTCGTCGCGCGGCGCCGGAACAAGACGACCAAGTTCGAGGACAGCATCATCTCGGGCACCGACATCAAGACGAATACGGTGTTCGGCTCGACGGGCGGTGGCGTCGTCAACACGGGCGACAACTCGCTCGCGAGCGACTTCAGCCGCGAGGGCCTCGGCAGCATCGACACGGACGAGGTCGACCCGATCGCCGAAGCCGAGGTCTACCTCGCGTACGGACGTGACGCGCAAGCGGAGGAGATCCTCAAGGACGCGCTGAAGAAGGATCCGCAGCGCCAGGAGATCTACCTCAAGCTGCTCGAGATCCACGCGCAGCACAACAAGCCGAGCGCGTTCGAGACCGTGGCCGCCGAGCTGTACGCGGTGTGCCAGGGCCAGGGCGAGACGTGGCAGAAGGCCGTCGCGCTGGGCCGCCAGCTCGATCCCAACAACCCGATGTTCGCCGAAGGCAGCGCGCCGGCCGCCACGGCGCAGGCTGCGGCCGCGCCGGACGCCGAGCTGTTCACGATGGGTCCGGACCTCACGCTGCCGCCGAAGGAAATCCCGGGCGGCGGCTCCATCCACCTGGACGACGAGATCACGATCTCGCCGTCGAGCGGCGCGCGCCCGAAGACGCCGACCGACATCCTCGCGGGCGCCGATCGTGCGATCGAGGCAAGCGCGCATCGCGCGACCGAGTCGGTGGCCCGTACGGCGGATGCCGCAACGGCGCACGTCGCCGCCGCAGGCGAATCCGTCGCCGAGAAGATCGAAGCCGCGCGCGACAAGATGGACCTCGACTTCCGGCTCGACGACATGGACAAGCCGGCGCCGATGAAGCCCGCGCCGCGCGTCGAAGCTGCGGTGGCCGCGGGCGTTGCCGCAGGCGCGGCCGCCACGGCCACGGCCGCCGATCGACTCGCACGGCCGGCCGCGGCGGTCGAGCTCGACAAGCTGGATCTCTCGTTCGACCCGGACAAGGCCACGTTCGAGGACCCGACGCCGTCGGTGCTCGATGGCCAGTGGCACGACGCCGCGACCAAGCTCGACCTCGCGAAGGCGTATCAGGAGATGGGCGACGTCGAGGGTGCGCGCGAGATCCTGCAGGAAGTGCTGCACGAAGGCGACGACCAGCAGAAGGCCGAAGCCCAGGCACTGATCGCGAAGCTCGGCTGACCTTCATTTCGATTGTCGAGGCGGCGGGCGCCTGTCGGCCCGTCGCCTTTTTCTTGGGTGGCGCCTCGACGATGCGCATCGCCTTCGCCTGCGAATTCGACGGTCGCGGCTTCTGCGGCTTCCAGTCGCAGCCCTCGCGCTGTGCCGTGCAGGACGCGCTGGAGGCCGCGCTCGCCGGCATCGCCGCGGCACCGGTGCGCGTGCATGCGGCGGGTCGCACCGACGCGGGCGTGCACGCGACGTCGATGATCGGCCACTTCGACACCGACGCCGCGCGGCCGCCCACCGCGTGGGTACGCGGCGTCAACGCGCTGCTGCCAGGCACGCTCGCGATGCGTTGGGCGCATCCGGTGGACGCCACGTTCCACGCACGCTACGCGGCGACGGCGCGGCGCTACACGTACGTGCTGCTGGACCGCGCGGAGCGGCCCGGGCTGATGGCGGGTCGCGTCGGCTGGTACCATCGACCGCTCGCGATCGAGGCGATGCGCGACGCCGCGCAAGCACTCATGGGCACGCAGGATTTCTCGTCGTTTCGCGCCGCCGAATGCCAGGCGCCGTCGCCGGTGCGGACGCTGCACGAGCTCGCGATCGCCCGCGCCGGTGTCTATGTCCGCCTGGATTTCCGCGCGGACGGGTTCCTGCACCACATGATCCGCAATCTCGTCGCTGCGCTCGTCGTCGTCGGCAGCGGGCGCCAGCCGGCGACGTGGGTCGGCGAGCTGCTGGCCGCGCGCGACCGCACGCGCGGCGCGCCGACGTTCGCGGCGGACGGCCTGTACTTCACGGGCGCCGACTATCCGGCGGCGCACGGGCTGCCACCGACGTGCGCGCCGGTGTCGCTGGTCTAGCGCGATGACGCGGATCAAGGTCTGCGGCCTCACGCGCCTCGCCGACGCGCGCGCTGCCGTCGACGCGGGCGCTGACGCGATCGGCCTCAATTTCTGGCCCGGGACGCCGCGGCGCGTGGAGCTTGCGGCGGCGGAAGCGATCGTCGCGGCGCTGCCGCCCTTCGTCAGCGTCGTCGGGCTCTTCGTCGACCCGGATGCCGCCGCGGTCCGCGCGACGATGGCGACATTGCGCCTCGACTACCTGCAATTCCATGGTGCCGAGCGCGCCGAATTCTGCCGCGCATTCGGCCTGCGCTACCTGAAGGCCATCCCCGCGGAAGAGGGGGTCGATTTGCTAGAATCCGCGTCTGCGTTTCCCGACGCGGCGGGCTGGATTTTTGACGCCCACGTGCCGGGCGACCTCCCGGGGGGCACGGGTCAGCGCTTCGACTGGGCGCGCGTGCCGCGCGACGCGGCGCGGCCGGTCATCCTGTCGGGCGGTCTCGACGCGGACAATGTCGCGGCGGCGATCGCGATGGCGGCGCCGCAGGCGGTCGACGTGTCGTCGGGCGTCGAGGCGCGCGACGAAGCGGGACGCGCACGGCGCGGAATCAAGGACCCGGTACGGATCCGGGCGTTCATCGAGGCGGTGCGCGATGCAGATGCACGACGCGACAACGACGTTCAAGTACGACCTGCCTGACGCGAAGGGCCATTTCGGTCCCTATGGCGGCATCTTCGTCGCCGAGACGTTGATGCGCGCGCTCGCGCAGCTCAACGACGCGTATGCGCGCTACCGTACCGACCCGGGCTTCATCGCGGAATTCGAGGACGAGCTCGCGCATTACGTCGGCCGCCCGTCGCCCGTCTATCACGCGAAGCACTGGTCCGAGGCGCTGGGCGGCGCGCAGATCTGGCTGAAGCGCGAGGACCTCAATCACACCGGCGCGCACAAGGTCAACAATTGCATCGGCCAGGCGCTGCTCGCGCGGCGCCTCGGCAAGCGGCGCGTGATCGCCGAAACCGGCGCGGGCCAGCACGGCGTCGCCACCGCGACGGTCGCCGCCCGCTACGGCATGGAATGCGTCGTGTACATGGGCTCGGAAGACGTGCGCCGCCAGGCGCAGAACGTGTACCGGATGAACCTGCTCGGCGCGAAGGTCGTGCCCGTCGAATCGGGCTCGAAGACGCTGAAGGACGCGCTGAACGAGGCGATGCGCGACTGGGTCACCAACGTCGACACGACGTTCTACATCATCGGCACCGTCGCGGGTCCGCATCCTTACCCGATGATGGTCCGCGATTTCCAGAGCGTCATCGGCCGCGAGTGCCTCGAGCAGATGCCGGCCGCGATCGGCCGCGACCCGGACATGGTCATCGCGTGCGTCGGCGGCGGCAGCAACGCCATGGGCATCTTCCACCCGTACATCGACCGGCCGCACGTGAAGCTCGTCGGTGTCGAGGCGGCCGGCGAGGGCATCGCCACCGGCAAGCATGCGGCGTCGCTGACGGCGGGACGTCCCGGCGTGCTGCACGGCAACCGCACGTACCTGCTGCAGAACGAGGACGGCCAGATCATCGAGACGCACTCGGTGTCGGCGGGCCTCGACTACCCGGGTGTCGGTCCCGAGCACGCATGGCTCAAGGACAGCGGCCGCGCCGACTACGTCAGCGTGACGGACGACGAGGCGCTCGCCGCGTTCCACACGTGCTGCCGGATGGAAGGGATCATCCCTGCGCTGGAATCGTCGCATGCGCTGGCGCACGCGGCACGTATCGCGCCGACGCTCGCGCGCGACACCGTGCTGCTCGTGAACCTTTCAGGGCGCGGCGACAAGGACATGGCCACCGTGGCCGAGCGCGACGCGGCGAAGGGTGCTTGATGCCTGACGCCAACCGCATCGATCGCCGCCTCGCAGCGCTGAAGGCGGAAGGACGCACGGCGCTCGTCGCCTACGTGACGACCGGCGACCCATCGCTCGCGGCCACGTTGCCGATCGTGCGCTCGCTGATCGATGCCGGCGCAGACCTGATCGAGCTGGGCGTCCCGTTCTCGGACCCGATGGCCGACGGCCCCGTCGTGCAACGTGCCTCCGAGCGCGCGCTGGCGCAGGGCGTGGGCCTGCACGACGTGCTGGGCGTCGTGCGCGCACTGCGCACGACGGACAACGTGACGCCCGTCGTGCTGATGGGCTATGCGAACCCGATCGAGGCGATGGGCGTCGACGCGTTCGTCGCCGCGGCGCGCGCTGCAGGCGTCGACGGCGTGCTGGTCGTCGACTACCCGCCCGAGGAGGCACACGAGTTCGCGGCCAAGCTCGATGCCGCGGGCCTCGCGCTGATCTTCCTGGTTTCGCCGACGACCACGCCTGCGCGCGCCGCCGAGATCGGACGGCTTGCGCGCGGCTATGTCTACTACGTCGCGCTTACCGGCGTCACCGGTGCGATGCACCTGGACACGCGCGACGTCGCGACGCGGCTCGCCGCCATCCGCGCGCATATCCCGGTGCCGATCGGCGTGGGTTTCGGCATCCGCGACGCGGCGAGCGCGACGGCCATCGCGCCGCACGCCGACGCCGTCGTCATCGGCAGCCGCATCATCCAGGAGATCGAGGCCGCCGGTGAAGCCGCGGCCGCCGAGCGCGTGGGTGCGTGGCTCGGCACGATCCGCACGGCGCTCGACGGCGTCGAGGGCGCGGGGACGCGATGAGCTGGATCCAGAAGCTGCTGCCGCCGCGAATCAAGAGCACGCCGGGCGTGCGCCGCCAGGCGGTGCCCGAAGGGCTGTGGATCAAGTGCCCGTCGTGCGAGGCGACGCTGTACCGGACGGACCTCGAGAAGAACCTGATGGTCTGCCCGAAGTGCAACTTCCACAATCGCGTCGGCGCGCGCGAGCGCATCGACATGCTGCTCGACCCGGAAGGCCGCTTCGAGATCGGCTCGGAAGTGCTGCCGATCGACAGCCTCAAGTTCCGCGACCAGAAGAAGTACCCGGAGCGCCTCGCGGCGGCGCTCGAGGAAACCGGCGAGACGGATGCGCTGGTCGTCATGCAGGGTGCCATGCTGAACGTGCCGCTGGTGCTCGCCGCGTTCGAGTTCGATTTCATGGGCGGGTCGATGGGCTCCGTGGTCGGCGAGCGCTTTGCGCGCGGCGTGCGCGTCGCGTACGAGGCCAAGCTGCCATTCGTCTGCATCGCCGCCTCCGGCGGCGCGCGGATGCAGGAAGGCGTGTCGTCGCTGTTCCAGATGGCCAAGACGACGGCCGTGCTGCAGGAACTGACGAAGGCGCACCTGCCGTTCGTGTCGATCCTCACGGACCCGACGATGGGCGGCGTGTCGGCATCGTTCGCGTTCGTGGCGGACGTCGTCATCGCGGAGCCCGGCGCGCTGATCGGCTTCGCGGGCCCGCGCGTCATCGAGCAGACCGTGCGCGAGAAGCTGCCCGACGGCTTCCAGCGCGCGGAGTTCCTGCTGGAGAAAGGCGCGCTCGACATGATCGTCGACCGCCGCCAGCTGCGCGAGCGCCTCGCGGGCCTGCTCGCGCTCCTCACGCGGCAACCGGCGCCGACGGCACCTGCATGACGTGACGCCCGCGCAGCCGACCACGCTGGACGGCTGGCTCGCGTACATCGAACGCCAGCACGCGAAGCCGATCGCGCTCGGGCTCGAGCGCGTCGCCGCCGTATGGGCACGGATGGGCCTCGCGTTCGCGTGCCCGTTGGTCACCGTCGCCGGCACCAACGGCAAGGGTTCCACGTGCGCGTTGCTGGAAGCGATGCTGCGCGCGGCCGGCTACCGGACCGGCCTCTACACGTCGCCGCACATCACGCGCTACAACGAGCGCGTGCGCATCGACGGCGTCGACGCGGACGACGATGTGCTCGTCGCCGGTTTCGCCGCCGTCGAGGCAGCGCGCGGGGACACGCCGCTCACGTATTTCGAATACGGCACGCTCGCCGCGCTGTGGGCGTTCGCGCAGTCGCCGCCGGACGCGCTGATCCTCGAGGTGGGACTTGGCGGCCGGCTCGACGCCGTCAACATCCTCGATGCCGACGTCGCCGTGCTGACGAGCGTGGGCATCGACCACGTCGACTACCTGGGTCCGACGCGCGAGTCGATCGGCTTCGAGAAGGCCGGCATCTTCCGCCCCGGCAGGCCCGCCGTCATCGGCGAGCCCGACATTCCCGCGACGGTGCTCGCGCACGCGAACGCGATCGGCGCCGTGACGTATCGCGTGGGCCACGAGTTCCGCTATGTCGACGAGGGCACGCAATGGCGCTATGAAGGGCCCGGCGGCGCGCGCTTCGGGTTGCCGGTGCCGGCATTGCGTGGCGCGTTCCAGCTCGGCAACGCGGCGGTCGCGCTGACGGTGCTGGACCTCATGCGCCCGCGCCTCGTCGTGACGGCGGGTGCGATCCGCACCGGACTCGTCAGCGTCGATTGGCCGATGCGGATGCAGGTGCTGCCGGGCCGGCCGACGATCGTGCTGGACGCCGCGCACAACCCGCACGCGGCAATGGCGCTCGCGTCGGCACTGGGGACGATGGGTTACCACCCGCAGACGTTCGCCGTGTTCGCGGCGCTCGCCGACAAGGACGTCGACGGCATCGCGCGCGCGATGGCGCCGCGCATCGACCGCTGGTTCGTGGGCGCGCTCGCCGGGCCGCGCGCCGACCCTGTGCGCGCGCAGGCGGCGCGGCTGCGGGCAGCGGGCATCGACGGGAACGTCATCGCGACCGCGCCGGACGTGGCCGCCGCGCTGGCCGGGGCGCGCGCGCTCGCGACCGAGGCTGATAGAATCGTCATCTTCGGATCGTTCCTGACGCTCGCCGCGGCCCGCGCCGCGCTGGGGGCTCCCGCCGGCCCCACGGTATCCACACCTACACGCTGAACGTCATGCCCGAGACTGCCGATCCCACCCTCGACGATTTGCGGCGCCGCGCGCGCCGCCGGCTGATCGGCGCGATCGTGCTCGCGCTTGCCGCGGCGATCGTCGTGCCGATGCTGCTGGAAACGGAGCCGAAGCCGCTCGGCGACAGCGTCGAGGTCAAGATCCCGCCCGTCGATGACGGCAAATTCGTCAACCAGCTGAACGCAACGCCGCCCGCCGCCAGCGCACGCAAGGGCGCGGACGCAGCGCCTGCGGCGACGACCGTGGCCGCCTCGTCCTCGGTGCCGGCCACCGACGCGACGAGCGCCAGCGCGGCGAAGGACGGCGCGAAGGACGCGGGGCAGGACGCGGCCAAGGATGCGACGAAGGATGCCGCGCCGGCCGCGTCGACGCCGGCCCCGGCGCCGAAGTCGTCGCTGTCGAGCGCCGAGCAGCGTGTGCTGGGTGCCAAGCCGGCCGCGAGCGCCCCCGTGGCCGCGCCTGCCAAGGCGCCGGCGGCCGCGCCTGCCAAGGCGACCGCGGCTGCGGCGCCGGCGAGCACCGCGACCCCATCCGCCTCGCCGGCGGCCGCCGAAGCGAAGGGTGGCGGCTTCGTCGTGCAGCTGGCGGCGTTCTCGGACGACAAGGGTGCCAACGCACTCGCGGGCAAGCTGAAGCGGGCCGGCTACCCCGCCTACACTGAGCCGGTGTCGACCAGCCACGGCACGCTGTGGCGCGTGCGCGTCGGCCCGTTTGCAACGCGCGACGACGCCAATGGCATGCGCGACAAGCTGAAGCGCGACGGGTACAACGGCCTCGTTTCCGCGAATCCGCATCCCGCATGACCGGTTTCGACCTCATCCTCGCGGCCATCATCATCGGCTCCGCGCTGCTCGCGCTGATCCATGGCATCGTCAAGGAGATCATCGGTCTCGTGGCGTGGATCCTCGGCATCGGTTTCGCGCTGCTGTTCAGCGGCACCGTCGGCGCGTGGTTCCCGGCGCGGCTGTTCGGCTCCGCGCCGCACATCCGCTACGTCGTCGCGTTCGTGCTGATCCTGGTGGCCGTGCTGATCGTCGGCGGCCTCTTGTCGACGCTCTTGAAATCGGGGCTCAAGGCCATAGGTTTGGGACCTGTCGATCGCATCCTGGGCGGCCTGTTCGGCGTGGCGCGCGGGATCATCATCGCGATGGTCGTCGTGCTCGTGATGGCGTCCACGGCGTGGGCGCAGGAGCCGTGGTGGCGACAATCGGTCCTGGTGCCGCACCTGATCTACGGCTCGCGCATCGTCCGTGCGGCGTTGCCGCCCGACTGGCAGGCCTACCTCGACAGCACGTTGCCCGAGCCCGGAGCGCCCGTCGTTACACCGCCGCCGCCACCGGCGGCGGCACCGCAGAAAGCCTGAAGAGAGAGACCATGTGCGGCATCGTCGGCGTCGTGTCCCATGCTCCGGTCAACCAGCTGCTCTATGACGGACTGCTGCTGCTGCAGCATCGCGGCCAGGATGCCGCGGGCATCGTCACCAGCGAAGGCCCGGTGTTCCACATGTACAAGGGACCGGGCTACGTCCGCGACGTGTTCCGCACGCGGAACATGCGCGAGCTCTCGGGTCACGCGGGCCTCGGCCACTGCCGCTACCCGACCGCAGGCAGCGCGTTCTCGGACCTCGAGGCCCAGCCGTTCTACGTCAATTCGCCGTTCGGCATCACGCTCGCGCACAACGGCAACCTGACCAACAGCGAAGCACTGAAGCGCGAGCTGTTCCAGCTCGACTTCCGCCACGTCAACACCAACAGCGACAGCGAGGTGCTGCTGAACGTGCTGGCGCTGGAGCTCGAGCGCGCGGCGCAGCACCACCGGCTGGATCCGGAGACGATCTTCCGCGCCGTCGCCGGCGTGCACCGCCGCTGCCGCGGCGCGTATGCGATCGTCGCGATGATCGCGGGTTACGGCCTGCTCGCGTTCCGCGACCCGCACGGCATCCGGCCGCTCGTCATCGGCCGCAACGAGACGCTCGCCGGTCCCGAGTGGCTGGCCGCGAGCGAATCGGTGGCGCTCGAGTCGCTGGGCTTCGAGGTCGTACGCGACGTCGCACCCGGCGAGGCGATCTTCATCGACTACGCGGGCGACTTCCACGCGCGCCAGTGCGCGGACCATCCCGAGCTCGTCCCCTGCCTGTTCGAGTACGTGTACCTCGCGCGTCCCGACAGCGTGATGGACGGCACGTCCGTGTACGAGACGCGGCTGCGGATGGGCGAGGGCCTCGCGCGCAAGATCCGCGGCATGCCGGACCTGGACGACATCGACGTCGTGATCCCGATTCCCGACTCGAGCCGTCCGTCGGCGCTGGAACTCGCCAACCAGCTGCAGCTCACGTACCGCGAAGGCTTCGTCAAGAACCGCTACATCGGGCGCACGTTCATCATGCCGGGCCAGGCGATGCGCAAGAAGAGCGTGCGCCAGAAGCTCAACCCGATCGGCATGGAGTTCAAGGACAAGGTCGTGCTGCTCGTCGACGATTCGATCGTCCGCGGCACGACGTCGCGCGAGATCGTCAACATGGCGCGCGAGGCGGGCGCCGCCAAGGTGTACTTCGCGTCGGCCGCGCCGCCGGTGCGCTATCCCAACGTGTACGGCATCGACATGCCGACGCCGAAGGAGCTGGTCGCGACCGGCCGCACGGAAGCGGAGATCGCGGAGGAAATCGGCGCGGACCGGCTGATCTACCAGGACCTCGACGCACTGAAAGAGGCCGTGCGCGCGGTGAACCCGCGGCTGACGCGATTCGAGGCGTCGTGCTTCGACGGCATCTACGTCACCGGCGACGTCACGCCGGAATACCTGTCCCACCTGGCCGGCGAGCGCGACGAGGCGCGCGGGCAGGAAGAGGACGACGAGCAGCGCCAGGGCGAGCTCGCGAGCTAGCCGCACTCCGCCAAGCCCGTGCGCCGTGAGCGTCCCGTGAGCCGCGCGCCGTGAGCTTTGTCGCCACGCACATCGACGCGCTGCTGTCGCTGCACGGCCTCGTGACCGTCGGCGCGCTGCTCACCTACGTCGGCGTCACCCGCGCGCTGCACCAGCGGCGCTACCCGTCCGCCGCGATCGGGTGGGTGACGTTCCTGCTGCTCGTACCCTATGTCGCGCTGCCGCTGTTCCTCATCTTCGGCACGCGCAAGCTCGTCCGTCATCCGCACGCGTTGACGGCGCGCGAGGCGCAGACACTCGCGACGATGCCGTGGCCCGAGGCGCTCGCGTCGTCGCTCGGCCTGCGTCCCGCCGCAACATACCGCGACCTGCACGTCCACGCCGACGGCGCCGAGGCGCTCGCCGCGCTGCACGCGGTGATCGACGGCGCGACGCGCACGCTGGACGTGTGCACGTTCATCGTCGGGCGCGACGCGCTCGGCGCGGACGTCATCGCGCGGCTGGCCGCGAAGGCGCGTGCGGGCGTCCGCGTGCGCTTCCTGCTCGACGGCGTGGGCCGCTGGCTGGACGGCCGCGCCGACCTCTCGCCGCTGACCGCCGCCGGCGTGCAGGTGGGCATCTTCGTGCCGCTGCTGCATTCGCCGCGCCGGGGGCGCGTGAACCTGCGCAACCACCGCAAGATGGTCATCGCCGACGACGCACGGCTGTGGTGCGGGGGCCGCAATTTCAGCGCCGAGTACTTCATCGGTGGCGCGCAGAAGCCGGTGTGGCACGACCTTACGTTCGACCTCGCGGGGCCCCTCGCGCAGTCGGCGCGCGCATTGTTCGATGCGGACTGGTCGTTCGCAACGCGCGAGGTGCGCGCTGTGCACGCCGACGCGCCAACCGCGGCCTCCGCGGACGCTGCGAGCGCGCCGTCGCCGCTCGGGCAGGTCATCCCGACGGGCCCCGACCAGGCCTACGACACGGTGCTGTCGATGCTGGTGACCGCGTGCTTCAAGGCCACGCGCCGAGTCGTCGCGGTCACGCCGTACTTCGTGCCGGACGAATCGCTGCTGTCGGCACTGGGACTCGCGGCCAGGCGCGGCGTCGACGTCGCGCTGGTGATACCGGTCCGCTCGAACCACCGGCTCGCCGACATCGCGCGCCATCGCGCGCTGCGCGACCTCGCGGCCGCCGGCGTGCGCGTGGGCCTGCTGCCGCAGATGATCCACGCGAAGTGCGTCGTCGTCGACGACGTCATCGCATTCGCCGGGTCCGCCAACCTGGACAGCCGCAGCCTGTTCCTCAACTACGAAATGATGGTGGCGTTCTACGCTTCCGACGACGTCGCGCGCTTCGGCGCCTGGATCGAGGGCCAGCTGGCGCAATGCACGCCGTACATCGCGCATCCGCCCGGCCTGGTCCGCGACGTCGCCGAGGGCCTGGTGCTCGGGTTCGCGTTCCAGATCTGATCTGTTATGATCGTTCCGGCGCCGATTTGAAGCTTCAGCTTGCGGGCGCTTGATAAATGCCGCTAAAGCGAGGTTCGCTCCAGCCTGGAGATTCCAGGCGGGGCACACGAAACCCGTCTGGCGGCCTTTCTCGCAACAGACGGGTTTTTTGTTGGCCGCGCCAGGCACGAGGGCGCGGCCTCCAGGCCCCACGAGGCTGACATGAGCGACCACGATTCCGTGCCCGGCACGCCGGGCTTCACGACGTCCATCCTGCACAGCGACCGCGGCGCGCCGATCGAGCACGGCGCGTTGCACAAGCCGCTGCACTTGTCGGTCGCGTACGGCTACCGCGACGTCGACGAGCTCGCCGCCGTGTTCCAGAACCGCAAGCAGGGCTATGCGTACGGGCGCCAGGGCAACCCGACGACGGCGGCGCTGGAGGCGAAGGTCACCGCGATGGAAGGCGGCGTCGGCACCGTGTGCTTCACGTCCGGCATGGCGGCGATCGCCGCGGTCCTGCTGGCGCTGACGCGCGAAGGGGACCACGTGCTGTCGTCGCACTACGTGTTCGGCAACACGAACAGCCTGCTCGGCACCCTCGCGGAGCGTGGCGCGGACGTAGGCTTCGCCGACGCGACGTCGGTGGACGCCGTGCGCGCGGCGTTGACGCCGCGCACGCGCATCGTGTTCGTCGAGACGATCGCGAATCCGCGCACGCAGGTCGCGGACCTGGAGCGCATCGGCGCGCTGTGCCGTGAGCGCGGCATCCTGTACGTCGTCGACAACACGATGACGTCGCCGTGGCTGTTCCAGCCGCGCACCGTGGGCGCGGGGCTCGTCGTCAACGCGCTGACCAAGTACATCGGCGGCCACGGCAACGCGCTCGGCGGCGCCGTTACCGACACGGGCCTGTTCGACTGGCCGGCCTACCCCAACATCGCGCCGAACTACCGCAGCCAGAAGCCTGCGCAGCAGGGCCTCGTCCAGCTGCGCAAGAAGGGGCTGCGGGACTTCGGCGCGACGCTGTCGGCCGAAAGCGCGCATCACCTCGCGATGGGCGCGGAGACGCTCGCGCTGCGGATGGACCGGCAGTGCGCCAACGCGCTTGCGCTGGCACGCGCGCTGGACGTGCACCCCAAGGTCGCCGCGGTTCATTATCCGGGCCTCACGTCGCACGCGGAGCACGCACGGGCGCGGTCGTTGTTCCGGCATTACGGCGCCCTGTTCTCGTTCGAGCTCGCGGCCGGCGTCGACACGTCGGCGGTGTTGAACCGCTTGCAGTTCGTCGCGCTGTCGTCGAACCTCGGCGACAACCGCACGCTGGCGATTCCCGTCGCGCAGACGATCTTCTACGAGATGGGCGCCGCGCGCCGCGCGGAGATGGGCATCGCCGAATCGCTGGTGCGCGTGTCCGTCGGCATCGAGGACGAGCGCGACCTCGTTGCGGACTTCGCACAGGCGCTGGCGGGCTGACGCGGCCGAAGTTGGCGACGGACCTCCATTTCCGATAATCTCGACTCCGTTCCAGCGTCGTGCGTATGCGGCGGAGGTCCGCGTCGACCGGCGCGGACCTTTGCATGGAGACAGGATATGCCCGGTAGCAGGATTCCCGCGTGGGTGGCGACGCTCGTGGCAGCCGTCGCGCTCGTCGATGCCACCTGGGCGCAGGCCCCTGGACCGCCCTTGATGGCGGTGCCGCCCGCCACCAATCGGGCGACCGCGGTGCCGCAGGCTGCGATCAGGCAGGTGCTGGGAGCCGATGCGCCGGCCGTTCGCGTCGTCCTTGCTGCACCCACGGCGGCCCAACTCGCGACGCTGCAGGCGCGCACCGCGGCCGAGAAGCGAACGGCGATCGGTATTCCGCGCGACGTCGGCGACGCCGGACGCGCGCTCGACGCGACAAACCTGCCGTGGCAGGCGCTGCCCGACGGCCGCCATGCCGCGCGCTTCGTCGTCTCGTCGGCGGGCGCCGCGGCATTGCGCGTCGCGTTGCGACTCGCATCCCCACCTGCCGGTGCCACGTTGACCGCGGTCGGTGACGCGGCGGACGCGACGGTGCGCGGCCCGGTACCGCTCGCGACGATTGCGCGCCTGACCGCTTCTGACGGCGAATGGTGGTCGCCGGTGCTGAACGGCGCGACCGCAACGTTCGAGATCGTGCTGCCTACAGGCGCCACCACCGACGGCATGACGTTGTCGCTCGTACGTATTTCACATCTCGTCGTGGCGAGCGGCGACAAGGCCGCGAAGGCGCTGAACCCAGGGGAGTCCGGCGCGTGCGAACTCGACGCGCGTTGCGAGGCAATGACACCCGCCTACGAGAACGCGATGAAGGCCGTCGGCCAGATGACGTTCACGGCAAGCGACGGCGTCACGTACAACTGCACCGGTACGCTGATCAACGACAGCCTTGGTTCGAACACGCCTTACTTCTTCAGCGCGCGTCACTGCCTCGATTCGGCGCGCGCGGCGCACACGCTGTCGGTGGTGTGGTTCTACTACAACCAGGGCTGTCATTCCGATTTCTTCGGCCCCTACGCGCAGCAGGATGGAGGCGCGGAATTGCTCGCCAACAGCAACGCCGAAGACTGGGCGCTGGTGAAGCTGGCCGCGCCGCCGTCGCCCGGCACGGTATTCGCGGCGTGGGATGCAACGCCGGTGACCAGTGGCGCGATCATCGACCTCCACCATCCGCGTGCCGACATCATGAAGTTCAGCGCCGGTACGATCGTGCCGGGCCCGGATGGGGGCTACGTCGACTATGTCCAGACCGACGATGTCACCCATCTGCAGATCGTCAATTCGCCGCTCGTGCAGGTCGTGTGGGACCGTGGCATCACCGAGGGCGGCTCGAGCGGCAGTGGCCTGCTGACGTATGACAAGGCGGGCGACTACTACGCGATCCGGGGTGGGCTCTTCGGGGGCGGGTCCGCGTGCGACACGCCCAAGGATCCCGATTTCTTCTCGCGTTTCGATCGGATGCTGCCGCTTACGCGCCAGTACCTGACGCCAGACTCGACGGTCGGCGGCCTGGTGGCCGTCACTGAATACCACAACGTCGACCTGGACCAGTATTTCATGACCGCGTCGCCGCAGGAGGTCGAGGTGCTGGACGACGACGTGATCGCTGGGTGGGACCGCACCGGGCTCCGCTTCCTCGCCTACGCCAACCCGGCTTACGGACGGAACCCAGTGTGCCGCTTCTACCGGACGCCACCGTATCCGGCCGCGCACTTCTATTCGGCGGACCCGGCCGATTGCCAGGCGCTGATCGACCACCCGGACCTGTTTCCCGGCTGGCAACTGGAGAACGCTGCTGCGTTCTACATCGCACTGCCCAACACGACGACGGGACGGTGCCCCGCCAATACGCGTCCGGTCTACCGCTTCTTTCACGCGGCGACGACCAACCATCGCTATACCACCGACATCGTGGTCCGCAACAACCTGCTGATGACCGATGGTTGGTATGCCGAAGGCTATGGGCCGGACAAGGTCGCGATGTGCGCGCCGAATGGAGGCTGACGTGCGTCGCGTGTTGCTCGTGGCACTGTGGATGCTCGCCAGCCTAGTGCGCGCCGCGCCCACCGATGTGAACGCCGACATCATCTGGGACGACAACGACGCGAAGGGCAAATGCCCCGCGCTGTGCGAGGCCAAGCACCTGTACTGGATGGGCACGTGGCGCAAGGTGGGCTGGATGGACCAGCCGGTGTGTGCGTGCGACAGCGAGCGTCCGCCCCAGCCCGCGGTGCCGCCCGTCTCCGTCTCGATCTCGATCCCCGGGGCCGGTATGAATGCATTGCCGCCGGGTGCGGTCACCCGCTACGACCGGGCGGACTTCCCCGGCAACGACCTGCGCGACCAGCCCGCTGCGTCGTTCGAGCAATGCGCTGCGGTATGCCTCGGCAGCGTGGATTGCAACGCCTTCACGTTCAACGATCGGTTGCGCAACTGCTACCTCAAGCGCGGCGCGGGCGCGCCGGCCTATGCGGGCGACGCGAGCTCCGGCATCGTCAATCGACAGGGCGCCCCAGTCGGTGCCGCGCCGCCCGTCGCCGCCGGCGCGTCGTGCAGCGTTGGCGGGACGGCGAAATGCCCGGGGTGTTCGGTGGCGTGTGGTCCGAACCAGCGCGCGGTGTGTGACCACGCGGTCGAAGGGGTTGGCAGCACTTGCGCGAAGAACACATCGTGCCGCTGCGAATGACTTGCGGGTCGCGGCGTTGCTTCGCGCGCATCGTGCTGGGCGCCCTTCTCGCGTGCGCTGCCACGCTGGCGTCGGCGCAGCACGCGCAGATGTTCGGCGGCACGTCGTTTCCGGGCAAGGACCTGTACGCGGTGTCCACGGCGACTCCCGAGGATTGCGCCAATCGCTGCCTGGCGGAGCCCCGTTGCAAGGCGTTCACGTGGCAGATCAGCAAGCGCGCGTGCATGCTGAAGTGGGACAGCAGCACCTACGAGGGATCGTTCGACGCGGAGTCGGGCATCATCCAGGGGCGTTCCGCCAGCCCGCCGCCACCTGCTGCGCCGTCCGTGGCGACCGGCGGTTCGTGCAGCGTGCCGGATGCGCCGCCTTGCGCCGGATGCTCCGTCACCTGTGCCACGGGCCAGCAGGCGCGTTGCACGGGCGGCAGCGTGGGCGCCGGCGGCGCGTGCGCGGTCGATTCGAAATGCGAGTGCGTGCCGCGCTAGCGGCTCCGCGCAGCCGCCTCGGTCAGCCGGCAGTCCGCGCGCGCAGCGCGCGCCGATGCACGAGCAGCGCGACCGGGATCCAGCCGACCCAGCGGATGAGATCGATGATCTCGTTGTCCCACTGCCAGCCGTCGATCGGGTCGAACGTCATGCCCAGGCGATCCTCGACATAGCCCCAGCCAGCCAGCCACACGACCAGCACGGCGAGCACCAGCGCCTTGGCGCGGCCGTCGACCGACAGCGTGCGCCAGATCGGCGGCACGATGAGCCCGCCGACGATCGCCACGGAGAGCAGCACGCGCGCGGCCGGCCACACTTCGAAGAAGGATTTGAGCAGCGGCTCGCTGGCGATCATCTTGGCCGCGGTCCAACCCAGGATGGCGGCGCCGAACCACATGATCTGCGGGAACCGCTCGACCCATTTCAGCACCAGCGTGGAGCCCCAGATGACGATCGGCACGGAGATCGCAAGGCCGATGACCACGAGCAAGAGGCTGCCGTGCGCGGCGCCGCCGACGGCGAGCACGTTGTCGACGCCCATCACGGCGTCGGCGATGACGATCGTGCGGATCGCACCGCCGACGCTCGCGCGGCCCTCGATGTCCGGCCCGCCGTGGTCGCCGCTGTGCGTCAGCTTCCACGCGATCCACACGAGCGCCGCCCCGCCGATCAGCAGGAATGCCGGCACCTTGAGCAGCCAGACGACGATCGTCGTCAGCAGCACGCGGACGATGATCGCGCCGGCCGTTCCCCACAGGACGACCTTGCGCTGGTGCTCGCGCGGCACGTTGCGGGCGGCAAGCCCGATGACGATCGCGTTGTCGCCGGCCAGCACGAGGTCGATGACGATGATGGCGGCGAGCGCCGACCACCAGGCGGACGTGAACAGTTCGGGTGTCATCGGCGTGCTCTCGGGTCAGGGATCGATGTCGTAGGTGCGCGAGGCGTCGCGGCCCACCTCGAGCACGTGCCCGCGGTCGTGCCAGTCGGCAAGCACGATGCGCTCGCGTGGCCGCCCGTCGACGGCCAGGTGATGGCGCGCCGGCCGGTGCGTGTGGCCGTGGATCATCCGCGCCACGTTGTGCACGCGGAACGCATTCTCGACCGCGCTGCCGGCGACGTCGGTGATCGCCTCGGGCTTCAGCGACGTCGCGCGCGTGCTCTTGCGGCGCAGGTACCACGCGATGCCGCGGCGTACCGCCACGGGCATCGCCAGCAGCCGGCGCACCGAGGCAGGGCTCTGGATCTTCCTGCGATAGGCCTGGTAGTCGACGTCGCCGGTGGCAAGCTCGTCGCCGTGCGTGACCAGCGTCGGCGTGCCCGCGACGTCGACGACCTTCTGCTCGGGCAGCAGCACGGCGCCCGTCGCGCGCGCGAAGCGCTCGCCGAGCAGGAAGTCGCGATTGCCGCGCGCGACGAACAGCGGCACGCCGGATGCGCTGATGCTGTGCAGCGCGGTGGCGACGCGCGCGGCATAGTCGTCGCGCAGCTGCTCGTCGCCGATCCACCAGTCGAACAGGTCCCCCAGCACGTAGACGGCCGCGGCCGCGCGGGCCGGGCCGCGCGCGAACTGGTCGAACGCCGCCAGCGGGCCGGGGCGCGCCGGCGACAGATGCAGGTCGGAAACGAACAGCGAGGGCGCGGGCGTAGCCATCGCGTCCGCCCCTCGCCTTCAGCGCCCGCGCGTCGCGCGCCCGCCGGCGTGCGCGTCAGCCCGGGACAACTTCGGCGCGCTGGATGACGACGTCCGCGGTCGGGACGTTTTCATGGAAGCCGCTGCGGCCTGTCGGCACCTTGCGGATCTTCTCGACGACGTCCGCGCCTTCGACGACGTGACCGAACACGGTATAGCCCCAGCCCTGGCCGCCCGGCGACTTGAAGTCGAGGAAGTCGTTGTCGGCAACGTTGATGAAGAACTGCGACGTGGCCGAATGCGGGTCGCCGGTGCGCGCCATCGCAAGCGTGTTCTTCTTGTTCTTGAGGCCGTTCATGCCTTCGTGCGCCACCGGCGCGCGCGTGGCCTTCTGCTTCATGCCGGGCTCCATGCCGCCGCCCTGGATCATGAAGCCGTCGATGACGCGATGGAACAGCGTGTTGTCGTAGTGGCCGTCCTTCACGTACTGCAGGAAGTTGGCGACGGTGGCGGGCGCCTTCTCGGCGTCCAGCGCGACGACGATGTCGCCGTGGTTGGTGACGAGCTTGACCTTGTCCATGGCGGGCCGCTTACGGGGTGACCAGCGTCATCGACTTGATCAGCACGTGCTCTTTCGGCACGTCCGTCTGGAACGGCCCGCCGGGACCCGTGGGCGTCTTGGCGATCTTGTCGACGACGTCCATGCCCGACACGACCTTGCCGAACACCGTGTAGCCGTAGCCCGCGGGCGTCGGCGCGCGGAAGTCGAGGCGCTTGTTGTCGGCGACGTTGATGAAGAATTGCGACGACGCCGAGTTCGGGTCGCCCGTGCGCGCCATCGCCAGCGTGCCGGGCGCGTTGGACAGGCCCGCCTTCACCGACGATTCCGCCTCGATCGGCACCGGCGGGCGCGTCGGCTTCTGCGAGTAGCTGTCCGTGTAGCCGCCGCCCTGGATCATGAAGCCCGGGATCACGCGATGGAACTGCGTGCCCGCATAGAAACCGTCCTTCACGTATTGCAGGAAGTTGGCGACCGTCTTCGGCGCGGCGTCGGGATAGAGTTCCACGCGGATTGTGCCGGCCGTGGTGACGATGTCCACCTGGGGGTTGGCGGCATGCGCCGGCGCGGCAAAGGCCGCGGCGATCGCGGCAGTGGCGAGGATGCGTCGAATCATTCGGTCTTCTCCTTGGGGCTTGTGGGCTGCGCGGACGTATCCGGCACAGCCGTCGGGGTGACGGTCGTCGTGGTCGACGGCTCGCTGGTGGCGGCCGCCGGCGTCGTGGGCGTCGCGGGCACGAACGACGCCGGCGGCGGTGGCGACTTCGCCGCGACGGGTGCTTCAGCGGCTGGCTTGGGTGGCCCCAGCGCGGCCGCCTTGCGCGCCGCCTCCGCGGCGTCGGCGTTGGCGTTGACGGCCAGCGCGTCGCGGATGAGCTTCAGCTTGGCCGGCGCGGTCTTGCCGTTCGTGTCGAGGGTTGCGACCTTCTCGAACTGCATCGCCGCGAGGCGCACGTACACGTCGCCCAGGTTTTCGCGCGCGATGGCGTAATCCGGCGCGGCGGCAACGGCGGTCTCGAGTTCGCGTCGCGCGAGATCGTACTGGCCCTTCTTCGCGTACAGCACGGCCAGGTTGTTGTGCGGCTCGGGCAGCTCGGGGAAATCGGACGTCAGCGCGACGAGCACGTCGATGGCGTCCCCGTCCTTGCCCTGGTCGGTGAGGATCGTGGCCTTGAGAAAGCGTGCCTGCGGTTCGCGCGGATGGTCGACGGCGAGCGCGTCGAGGCGGTTGAGCGCGAGCGCATATTCCTTCTGCTCTGCGAGATGCCGTGCTTCCTGCAGCGCCGCCGCGTAGGCCTTGCGCGCCTCCAGCGAGTACTCGGGCGGGACAACCGGCGGTGGCGGCGCATCCGCCGCGAGCGCCGCCGCGGGCGCGAGACAGCCGGCGAGCAGCAGCAGCGCGGCCGCGCGGGCGATGGCAAGGCGGGTGCGTGACGGAAGGGCGGACATCGGTCGGCGATTCTAGCAGCCGCGTCTCGCGCGGTCGTGGACGGTCCGACCGCGGGGCCAGCGGAGGGTTCCCCGTCGCCGTCGCGTCAGGCCGCGCGCAACCGCGCCGCCGTGGCCTCGATCAGCCGGCGCGCGATCGACACGGACGGCGGCATCGGCGGCAACGCGTCGGGCGCGAACCACTGCGCGTCGACGATCTCGTCGTCGTCGAGGCGGATGTCGCCGCCCGCGTACTCGGCGGTGAACGCGATCATCAGCGAATGCGGGAACGGCCACGACTGGCTGCCGAAATAGCGCAGCGCGCCGACCTCGAGGCCCACTTCCTCGCGCACTTCGCGGACGACGCAGTCCTCGACCGTCTCGCCCGCCTCGACGAAGCCCGCGAGCGCGCTGTACATCGACGTGTTCGCGAAGCGCCGCGACCGCGCGAGCAGCAGCTCGCGGCCGCGCGTGACCAGTGCCATCATCGCCGGCGATACGCGGGGCCACGCGGTGAACCCGCAGGCGGGGCACTTGCGCGAACGCTCGCCCGGCTGGTCCAGCATCGGCGTGCCACAGCGCCCGCAATAGCGGTGCGTCCGGTCCCACTCGACGACCTGCGACGCGCGGCCGGCGAGCGACACGTCGACGTCGGGAATGCGGAAGAACAGCGCGCGCAGCCCGCTCGCGTGCATGCCGGCCGGGACCTCGTCGTCGCGCAGCGTGACGGCGACGCAAGGCGTGCCGCCGAGTGCGCCGAGCCCGTGCACGGCGCCGTCGGCGCCAGCCGCCTTCCATTCGCGCCACGTCGGGATGCGCGGCGCGTCCTCGCTGCCCGCGACGACGATCCTGCTGCCGGCGTACGCGTACACGCGCGCGTCGTCCGGCAGCGCGCCGGGCAGCGCGCGCGCCGGATCGAAGTCGGGCGGCGTGTTCACGGCGCGGCGCGGCTGTTACGCGAGCTTGAGCGGAAGGTCGCGCAGGCGCTTGCCGGTGGCCGCCGCGATCGCATTCGCGAGGGCAGGCGCGAGCGGCGGCACGCCGGGCTCGCCGACGCCCGTCGGCTTCTCCGTCGACGGCACGATGTGCACGTCGACGACCGGCATCTCGTTGATGCGCAGCACCGGGTAGTTGTGGAAGTTGGTCTGCTCGACGACGCCATCCTTGAGCGTGATCTCGCCGTACAGCGCCGCCGACAGCGCGAAGCCGATGCCGCCTTGCATCTGCGCGCGGATGACGTCCGGGTTGACCGCGGTGCCGCAGTCGACGGCGCACACGACGCGGTCCACCTTGATCGCGTTGTCCGCGCCCACCGTCACCTCGACGACTTCGGCGACGAACGTGTTGAACGACTCACTCACGGCAATGCCACGCCCGCGCTTCGCGCCATTGGCGGCCGGCGCGAGGGGCTGGCCCCAGTTGGCCTTGCTGGCCGCGAGTTCGAGCACGCCGCGGTGGCGCGGGTGCGCAGCGAGGAGCGCGGTGCGGAACGCGACCGGGTCCTTGCCCGCGGCCACCGCAAGCTCGTCGATGAACGTCTCGGTCGAGAACGCCGTATGCGTGGAGCCCACGGAGCGCCACCACAGCACCGGGACGCCGATCTGCGCGGTCGCGAGGTGCACGGACAGGTGGGGAATGGCATACGGCAGCGTCGACGCGCCTTCGACGGACGTCGCGTCGATGCCGTCCTTGACCATCATCGCCGCGAACGGCGTGCCGTCGAGGATCGACTGGCCCGCGATGTGATGCTGCCAGCCGACGATGGCGCCGCTGGCGTCGAGCCCGGCCTTCAGCGTATGCAGGTAGGCGGGCCGATAGAACCCGCCGGTCATGTCGTCTTCGCGCGTCCACACGAGCTTCACCGGGATGTCGCGCTTGCCACCGGCCGCGAGGCCCTGCGCGATCGCGGCCGCCTCGACGACGTAGTCCGAGACCGGATTGGCGCGACGGCCGAAGCTGCCGCCCGCGTACACCTGATGAATCTCGACCTGCTCGGGCTTGAGGCCCACGACCTTGGCGACAGCCGCCTGGTCGACGGTCTGGAACTGTTCGCCGTTCCATACTTCGCAGTGGTCGGCCCCCAGCTTGACGACGCAGTTGAGCGGTTCCATCGCTGCGTGCGCGAGGTAGGGAAAGTTGTACGTGGCATCGAGCGTCCTGGCCGCGCCCGCGAGCGCCTTGGCGGCGTCCCCGTCGTTACGCGCAGGCTTGCCGGGTGTGGCGACCAGGCGCTTCAATTCCGCGGTGATGTCGCTGCTCGATCCCTTGAACCCGCCCTCCCACTCGATCTTCAGTGCGTCGCGCCCCTTCTTCGCGGCCCAGAAGTTGGTCGCCAGCACCGCGACCCCGTTGGGGACCTCGACGATGTAGCGCACGCCCGGCACCGCACCGGCGGCCTTGGCGTCGAATGTCTTCACCGTCGCGCCGAAGCGCGGCGGGTGCGCGACGAGGGCGGTCAGCATGCCGGGCAGCTTCACGTCCTGCGTGAAGACCGCCGTGCCGTTGGACTTGGCGACGGCATCCGTGCGCTGCACGTGCTTGCCGATGTAGACGAAGTCCTGCGGGTCCTTGAGCTTGACGTCGGCCGGCACCGGCTGCTTGCCGGCGGCGATCGCGAGCTGGCCGAACGTCGCCTTGTGGCCCGCCGCGTCGCTGACGATGCCGTCCTTCACCCGGATCGTCGCGGGCGCGACCTTCCACTGCTCGGCGGCTGCAGCGACGAGCATCGCGCGCGCGGCAGCGCCCGCCTTCCGGTACTGTTCGAACGAATTCGCCATCGCCGTCGAGCCACCGGTGCCCTGCATCGGGCCGAACGCGAGGTTGTTGTACAGCTTGGCATCCGCGGGCGCGCCGACGGCACGCATCTGCGGCCATGCCGCGTCGAGCTCCTCGGCAACGAGCGTCGGCAGGCCGGTGAACGTGCCCTGGCCCATTTCGAGGTGCTTGACCAGCACCGTCACCGTGTTGTCGGTGCCGATGCGGACGAACGCATTGGCCGCGACGCTCTGGCCGGCGGCCGCCTGCGCGGCCGCAGGGCCCGTATAGATGTCGAGCGTGAGACCGACGCCGAGTGCGGCGGAGGCCTTGAGGAAGACGCGGCGCGACACGCCGGCGGCGGGTTCGCGCGGGGCAAAGCGGGAAGGATTCATGGTGTCGGGGCCTGGTGAGGGTCAGCGCGGGCGCGTGGCGGCGCTCACGCCAGCGACGCTGCGGCGTCCTTGATCGCGGCGCGAATGCGCGCGTACGTGGCGCAGCGGCAGATGTTGCCCGCCATCGCGGCGTCGATGTCCGCGTCGCTGGGCTTCTTGTTCTTCGCGAGCAGCGCCGTGGCCGACATCAGCTGGCCGGACTGGCAGTAGCCGCATTGGGGGACGTCCATCCTCGCCCACGCCGCCTGCAGTGCCTTGCCTTCGCGCGACTTGAGCCCCTCGATCGTCGTGATCTCGACGCCGGGCTTCACCGCCGACAGCGGCGTCTGGCACGAGCGAACCGGCGCCCCGTCGATGTGCACCGTACAGGCGCCGCACAGCGCCATGCCGCAGCCGTACTTGGTGCCGGTGAGGTTGAGCTCGTCGCGGATGAGCCACAGGAGCGGCGTGTCCGCGGGAACGTCCTTGCTGATGTCGACGCGGTTGCCATTGACGAAGATCGTGGGCATTGCAGGGCTCCGGAAGGGGCGGCGGAAGACCGGTGATTTTACGCCTCGCCACGTGCGCGGGTTATAATCGCTATCCTTCCCGACGTCGTCAGCGGCCGTGCGCGGCCCCATTGCCCATGGAAGCCGAACGCATCAACCAGATCGCCAACACGCTCGCCGCGCTGCGCTCGCGCACGGCCGAGTTGCGGAGGTATCTTTGACTTCGACGTCAAGTCTGCACGGCTGACGGAAGTCGGGCGCGAACTCGAGGACCCCAAGGTCTGGGACGATCCGTCCCGCGCGCAGGAACTCGGCAAGGAAAAGAAGCAGCTCGACGACGTCGTCGGCACGCTGACGCAGCTCGCCACCGGGCTCGACGACGCAAGCGAGCTGTTCGAGCTTGCGCGCAGCGACGGCGACGATGCGACGCTCGCCGCGATCGGCGATGACGCCGCGGCGTTGGAAGCGACGGTCGCGGGCATGGAATTCCGCCGGATGTTCAGCCACCCGCTGGACGGCGGCAACTGCTTCATCGACATCCAGGCAGGCAGCGGCGGCACCGAGGCGCAGGACTGGGCGTCGATGCTGCTGCGCATGTACCTGCGCTACGCGGAGCGCAAGGGCTTCCGCACCGAGGTGCTGGAGGAGTCGCCCGGCGAAGTCGCCGGCATCAAGAGCGCGTCGATCAAGATCGAAGGCGAGTACGCCTACGGCCACCTGCGCACGGAAACCGGCGTGCACCGGCTCGTGCGCAAGAGCCCGTTCGACTCCAACGCGCGCCGCCACACGTCGTTCGCCAGCGTGTTCGTGTATCCCGAGGTCGACGACTCGATCGAAGTCGAGATCAACCCGGCCGACCTGCGGATCGACACGTTCCGCGCGTCGGGCGCGGGTGGGCAGCACATCAACAAGACGGATTCGGCCGTGCGCATCACGCACGTCCCGACGAACACCGTCGTCACCTGCCAGAACGACCGCTCGCAGCACCGCAACCGTGCGGAGGCGATGCTGATGCTGAAGGCCAAGCTGTACGAGCTCGAGCTGCGGAAGCGGCAGGAGGAGCAGCAGAAGCTCGAGGACTCGAAGACGGACATCGGCTGGGGCCACCAGATCCGCAGCTACGTGCTGGACCAGTCGCGGATCAAGGACCTGCGGACCAACTACGAGGTCGGCAACACGCAGGCGATCCTCGACGGCGACCTCGACGATTTCATCGCCGCCAGCCTGAAGCAGGGGGTCCAGTGATCGGCTTCGTGTTCGACCTCGACGGCACGGCCATCGACTCGATGCCGGCGCACGACGAAGCGTGGCGCGTGCTGTTCGACCGCCACGGCCACGCGTTCGACGAGACGGACTTCTACCGCCGCACGGCGGGGCGCACGGCCGCCGACACGATCCGCGAGTATTTCGGGGACATGCCGGCCGCGGAACTGGAGTCGCGGGTCCGCGAGAAGGAAGGCGTGTACCGCGAGCTGTTCGCGCCGCCGCGCTTCCGCGAAGTGCCGGGCTTCACGGTGTTCGTCCGCGCGGCACGCGACGCGGGCATCGCGGTGGGCTGCGCGACGGCCGGCCGCGCCGACAACATCGCGTTCGCATTGGAGAACCTCGGCCTCGAAGGCTTCTTCGACGGTGTCGCGGGCGGCCACGAAGTGGCGCACGGCAAGCCGGCGCCCGACCTCTTCCTGCTCGCCGCGCGGCGGATGAACGTCGTGCCCGCCGACTGCGTCGTGTTCGAGGACGCGCCACTGGGCATCGAAGGGGCGCGCCGCGCCGGGATGCTGGCCGTCGGCCTCACCACGGGCGTGACGGCGGCCGAGCTGGCCGGCCCGCACGTGGTGGCGACGATGCCCGACTACCGCAACGTGACGCCCGCCGACATCGTCGCGCTGGCCAACGCGCGCCGCACGCCGGCGCGCACGGGGACCGACTGATGAGCGACGACAACACGAAGCCCGGCGCCGCGCCGGCAGCCGACGAGAACCAGATCATCGCGGAGCGCCGCGCCAAGCTCGGCACGCTGCGCACGCACGGCCAGGCCTATCCGAACGACTTCCGCCGCGACGCGCTGGCGGCCGAGCTGCACGCGAAGCACGACGGCGTCGACAACGCGACGCTGGAGCCGCAGGGCATCCGCGTCGCCGTCGCGGGCCGGATGATGCTGCGCCGGATCATGGGCAAGGCGTCGTTCGCGACGCTGCAGGACATGTCGGGGCGCATCCAGCTGTACGTCACCGTCGACGGCGTCGGCGCGGACGCGCTCGAGGCGTTCAAGCACTGGGACCTGGGCGACATCGTCGGTGCCACGGGCACGTTGTTCCGCACGAAGACCGGCGAGCTGTCGGTCCGCTGCGACGCGGTGCGCCTGCTGTCGAAGGCGCTGCGGCCGCTGCCCGAGAAGTTCCACGGCCTCACCGACACCGAGCAGAAATACCGGCAGCGCTATCTCGACCTGATCACGAATCCCGAGTCGCGCGACATCTTCGTGCGGCGCTCGCAGATCGTGCAGGCCGTCCGCGAGTTCTTCGTCGCGCGCGGCTACCTCGAGGTCGAGACGCCGATGATGCACCCGATCCCCGGCGGCGCCGCGGCACGGCCGTTCGTCACGCACCACAATGCGCTGGACATGCAGTTGTACCTGCGCATCGCGCCGGAGCTCTACCTCAAACGCCTCGTCGTCGGCGGCCTGGAGCGCGTATTCGAGATCAACCGCAACTTCCGCAACGAAGGCATCTCGACGCGCCACAATCCCGAGTTCACGATGCTCGAGTTCTACGAGGCGTATCGTGACTACCACTACCTGATGGACCTGACGGAGACGCTGATCCGCGAGGTCGCGCAGAAGGTTCTCGGCACGACGAGCATCACGTACCAGGGCGAGGCGATCGACCTCGGCAAGCCGTTCGACCGGCTGACGATGGCGGAGGCGATCCATCGCTACAACCCGTCGCATGCGCTCGCGGACCTGGCCGACCCCGACTATCTGCGCCGTGCGCTCGCCGGCACCGGCACCGAGGTCTATGCCACCGACGGCCTCGGCCTGCTGCAGCTCAAGCTGTTCGAGGCGACGACGGAAGAGAAGCTGCTGCAGCCGACGTTCATCGTCGCCCACCCGACCGACGTGTCGCCGCTGGCGCGCGCCAACGACGCGAACCCGGCGATCACGGACCGCTTCGAGCTGTTCATCTCGCGGCGGGAGATCGCCAACGGATTCTCGGAGTTGAACGATCCCGAGGACCAGGCGGCGCGGTTCAAGGCGCAGGTCGACGCGCGGGAAGCCGGCGACGACGAGGCGATGTTCTACGACGCCGACTACGTGAAGGCGCTCGAGTACGGGATGCCGCCGGCGGCGGGCGAGGGCATCGGCATCGACCGCCTCGTGATGCTGCTGACCGACGCACCGTCGATCCGCGACGTCGTGCTGTTCCCGCAGCTGAAGCGCACGTCCTGACGGCGGCAGGCGGCGCTCTCCGCGCCGAGTCGGTTGCAGCATACCCCTATGGGGTATACAGTGGCGACATGGACGCCGCTACGCCCGCCGTGGATCGCCCCATGATGCCCGCCGCGCCGGCGCGCGTCGCGCTGGGGCTCGCCGGCATGACCTGCGCAGCCTGCGCGGCCCGCATCGAGAAGGTGCTCAACCGCGTGCC